>QMMN01000014.1 GCA_003647275.1 Deltaproteobacteria bacterium | reverse complement strand
CAACCCGGATGTAAAAGTGTTGCTTTCAAGTGGTTTCAGCATTGACGGTGAGGCCAGCGAGATATTGGCACGAGGCTGTGATGGTTTTATTCAGAAACCCTTCACCATCAAAGAGCTGTCTGGAAAAATAAGGGGGATTCTGGATAAGGAATAGGGTTTACTGCCAAAATGTGAACAAGCCATCCCAAAAGGCAACTTTCCATATATTGTATTGTCCGCCATTCAGCCTAAAAGCGCGGTTAGCTACGATTGATCTTGAAAAACGAAAAGCCCGGCATCTTCAAGATAAAAATGACATCTCTGCAACAGACTTGTTCGGTCGGCAGGGGTTGATCATAGCAAAATATTAGAATTTTTGGGTTCAAGAATAGACCACAGAAAGCTATGTGTATTTTGCTTCCCATAAGGCAAATTGACCGGTCTATCTAAAACAGATATCTCTCTTACCGGAAAGCGCCGCCTTTTAAGACGGGGAGCTTCACAATTCCTACCTCCTTTATGTGCGAGCGCTGACTCTTTGTACGAACACTTTTGAAGAAGGATTAAACAATGGAACAGGTTAAGGCACTGAATGTCGCCATTGTGGGTGGTGGTCCCGGATGTAAGGCAATTATGGATATGATATTTGCCGCAAAACTCAGCCAGCTTCGGATGAAGCTCATCGGGGTTGCCTGTACCAATCCCAAAGATGTGGGTTATCGCTACGCCCAGGAAAAAGGGATTTATACAACAAGGGATTACCGTGATCTGTACAAGCTAAAAGATCTCGGTATGATTATCGAGCTAACGGGTCGTGAAGAAGTGGCGAACGAGATCTCCCGAACCAAGCCAAACCATGTCCGATTGATGGATCATGTTGCCGCCCGTCTGTTTTGGGATATCTTTCAGATTGAAGAAAAAAGGATTACCGAACGCATGCGGGCGGAAGGGGCGCTGCGGGAAAGCGAAGAGCGCTTAAAGACGATATTGGAGACCATTCAGGCTGGGATTGTCGTTATTGACCCCGAAACCCATATCATTGTTGGTGTCAATGCTGCCGCTGGAGAAATGATCGGTGCTCCTAGGGAGCAGATTCTCAGCAGTATGTGTCACAAATATATTTGCCCAGCAGAAAAAGGCCAATGCCCGATCACCGATCTCGGACAGAACTTCGACAACGTAGAATGGGAGTTGCTGACGGCCAGCGGTAAGAGGGTGCCGATCCTCAAAACAGTGGTTTCTGTAATACTATCCGGCCGAGAGCATCTGCTCGAAAGTTTTGTAGACATCGCCAAGCGCAAGCAAGCAGAGAAGGAGCGAGAGAGACTGATTGGCGAACTTCAAGAAGCCTTGGCCAAGGTTAAGACATTAAGTGGGCTGCTTCCCATCTGTGCCTCATGCAAGCGAATAAGAGATGACCAGGGCTATTGGCAACAGATTGAAGCATATATCGGAGATCATTCCGAGGCCCAGTTTAGCCACGGTGTTTGTCCTGAATGCGCAAAAAAGCTTTACCCTGAAGTCTTTGACAAGAAGTTATAACAGGCAAGGAGACCCAGGAAGGCAGTTGGATTAGCTGAGTACTTCTAAATCAAGGGGTTATGTCATTCCTGGTAGTCCCAACGGGAATCGAACCCGTGTCTCTGGCGTGAGAGGCCAGTATCCTAGACCGCTAGACGATGGGACCTTTGTTATCTGTTACTCAAGGATCGTTATTGAAGCTCCCTGCAGCAAGCAGCGGGGAATGCGCTTGCTGTGCATTTTCACCTTTTTAGGTTTGGGTTATTGCGTGTTTTGTCAATTACAGAAAAAAGCCTATCTTGTCAATCCCTTTTCAAGGGCCTTTTTGTTTTCCATAAGCGCTTGCACTGGCTTCATACCCAAGGCATCGCTTTCCTCGATCGCTTTAAGGACTGATCCCCCACCTGTAAAGAAATAATAAAGGGCATCATCCAATACCGATAGATAGAGGCCAGGACAAAGACTCTTAAACTCCTGGAGGGTGTCACCACCGCCGTAGAACTTCCAGGCTATGCGGTTTTTGTCGATCGTTCGGTCAAGGGCTTCAGACCCTTCGGTAAAATGGGGTGTATATCCCATGACCGCATTGACAAAGATGGTTCGGGCCGAACTAACAACCTCAGCCACCTTTTTGTCAGAAAAAGACCTGGCATCAATGTCCAGGATATAACCATAGGAGTTGCCGGAACCGAGGTCCTGTACTGCGATAGTTCTGTATTTTCCTCGAACCTTTTTGCCCAGGATGTCCGACTCCACAATATAAGGAAGCTCGACGATCTTATTCGCCTTCTTGTCCTGAGAAACAAGCTTCTTGGCAGCAATGATATCTGCTTCTGAGACCCCGGCGATCCGAATATTATATTTGGCACACAGGTAGGTATTATAAATCACACCACCCAAGATAAGGTGATCCACCTTTTTGTAAAGTTCATTGAGGGGTCCTATCTTGGTGTCATATTTGGCGCCAGCCACCACAGCAACAAAAGGACGATCTGGGGAAAGGACCTTGTCCAGGTGATCAATCTCTTCCTGCATAAGAAAACCTGCATAAGCAGGCAGGTATCTTGTAATATCATAAGTGGAGGCATGTGGCTGCCATGAGCCAAAGGCGTCGTTCACAAAGACATCTGCAAGGCCTGCCAGTTGACGAGCAAAGGACTCCCCGAGCTCCCCGGCCGCCTCCTCCCCTTCAAACCATCGGGTATTGGGCAAATAGATCCCGCCGATTTTGTGCTGCCTGAGATCCTTGATGGCCAGATTAATAGAGGTGTCAATCCCCACGATGCCGCGTCTACCTTCGATCCGAAAGGTGGGCACGTGGATCTTGGAGTGAAGTTTCCGTTCCAGATAGGTAGCAATCGGTTCTACAGACGTGGAGGGATCACAGGTTATTTCCCCGGTCTTTTTATCCCGAGGCCTTCCCACATGAGTCATAAGTATGATCCGCCCGCCCCTCTCAACAATATTGTAAAGTGTGCCAATCGTGCGGTCGATGCGGTAAGGGTCTCGGATAATCCCGTTTTTTACCACATTGTGGTCCACACGAACCAGCACGACCTTGCCAGCCAGGTCTGCATCCTGGATGATGGGGAGTTGATCCTTATCTCTTCTTTTTTTCATCTTTCGCTGTCTCATGAAGGTATTTGTCTGGCCGGATCAGAAGGCAGGCATTTCATCATTGGGTTATTTTTGTACCCTGCCTGCGCCCAAAAATGAGGTAAACGAGCCCGCCAAGGCACGGAACGAAGACGACAAATCCCCCCCAAAGGGCCTTCTTTTTTATGGAGCCAAAATCCCGATAGGCCACATCCACAATCGCCCAGAACGTAGGGACCATGGGAAGTAAGAAAATGAGAAGGGTTAAACCGTGACTCATGTCAAGCTCCGGATGGTCTAAATTTGAGGCTCCCCCCCTGAAGGGTGAGGGTTCGCTTCGCGGGAGCAAGCCGGTTATTTTGGGCGGAGCTTTGACAGACGCTCAGCCACTTTAATGATTGTATCTGCATAGTATTTGCTGTGATTGTAAGAGAGCAGGACGAGAAACGCCTCATGATGCTTTAGGCCTGGATGCCACCCGTGCCGCTTCAGGTAATTGGCAATGCTTTCAATAGCATCTTCATGGTGATATAGGTTGATCTGGCCATCTCGGTTGCCGTCTCGAGCAAACTTCAGCACACTTGAAGGCATAAACTGGGCGATCCCCAATGCGCCGGCATACGAGCCGTACATAGAAAAAGGGTTCAGTCCCTGAGTGCTTATATATTTCAGATAGGCCTTGAGTTCACCGTATGCCCAGGCCGACTTTTGAGTGGCCCATGCGTCAAATTGGTTTTTGGGTCCATTTGCCTTGTGTTTAAGAAGAGCACGCCAGAGCCTCTCCCGTGTACCCGCGTGACTAAGGGCCGCCAGGGTGGACAGGGTATTGAGGACCAGGCGCTTCCCCATCAAGGTGCCCAGCCTTGATTCCACCAGGATGATAGCGGTGATGACTTCCCCATCTACCCCGTATACGCTTTCTGCTCGCTTTAAGGCCTTTTGATGTTGAATAAGATAAGCGGCCGCCTGATCAATGGAAGACTGGGTCAAGAATTGATCATAGTTTAAGGTCGCCTCACGATGCAAAAAGTAGGCGGAAACAGCCTCTTTGTCGAAACCCACCTCTGGCCTGGAGTAAAGCGATCGGATCAGGGCCCTGTCAAAGTCGTCCCGGATAAGGCGTCTCTGAAGATTCGAAAAGGGATCCATGCTATTTGATGGCTCGGCGTGTGCCAAAGGTATCAGCGCAACAGAGCACAGCACCACAATTGCCAGAACCAGTTGGGCTCGCATCCCGCTATTATGTCGGAATAATAAAGTAGAAATAGTTCCCATGACGCTCCGCCTTGTGACCAACAACACCCCCATGCACCTCCACAACATTCTTAACAAAATAAAGTCCGTGCCCTTTCCCCTCGACTGGGTCGCGCTGTGTAAGCCTTACACCCTCGTCAAAAATATGGGCCGCTGTTTCTGGGTCAATAGGTTCACCCGTCGTAAAAACATCGAACCGAGCACCATGGTGGCCGCGTCCGAAGAAGTGTTTAAGAAGTAACGTGCTGCATTCAACCCTCTTGACCTTCTTCCCCGAGGCATCAGCAATGGATTCGGTATACTTTGCGGCATTTGACAAAAGATTGACCACCACTTGGGCCAACAGCCCCCTGTCTACCCTGACCTGAAGGTCTTCAGATGCCTTGTAACGCTTTATAATATGGTCAACCATGATACCTTGTTGGGCAAAACGATCCCTGTACCGCTCCAGTTGTGGCAGTATAATGTCTCCCCATAAATGGCAAGGCGTCCTTTTCACGATGTATTCGCCGAACAAGAAGTGGTCGGGACGAAATAAAGTCTCCAAAAAAAGACTCGTGTGTTTGTAATGCCGCTCGATCTTCTCCTGATCATTGAACATGGATCGGTTGATGACGACCATCTCTTCCAGTATTTCACTGATCTTGGCATACACCTTTGGATTTGTGGATTTGACCTCAGAAAGCAACTTGTCAACCTCACTCTCAATTTCTTTATTTCTGTTTAGATATTTTCTTATCTTTCTGAAGTAATATTTATAGTGAAGATTAGGCGCAATGACATTGTGTTCCACGTCAGCAACCAAATTATTGATGAATTTCAGATGCTGGATGTTCTGCTCGGCAAGGTATTTGTTATAAAGGTTGTAACCTATGCGGTTGACATATTTTTGGATAAAGAAGAGTTCGGCCTCTGTGAGATCATCGGACTCGGTTACCTCGAATATCCCGATAACGTCGCCTGAACAGTAATAAAGAATGCGGCTGGCAGGCGTCTTCTTACCGTGAATTGGCACCACATAGGCAGGGCCGTAGCGATACGGGGTATCTGTAATCTTGATATAATGGGGCACCTCGGTCTCTGTCTTGCAGAGGCCGAAGTCACTGTTTGCAACCCATTTTATGGCCTCGTTCTTAGGATCAATCAGATAGAGATTGCATGGCAGTCCAAAGAAGACCCGGGGCACAGCCACACTCACCATGTATAGTTTTTCCAGACTACTATATTCCTGGGCCAAGTCAAAAAAGGTATTTAATGCGGCCATTTCGATCTTTTTAAACCCATAGGTCGCATAATCTTCCTTTTTTCCCTTAACCCGCTCCAGGATAGGGGTAAATTTGTGCATGTGTCACCCCAACGTGTGTAGGCTATGGCGTCAGCCCCGTTAATTCATAAACCTTGCCGAACCCGGTCATGACCTAAGCCGCTGTTGGTCCCAAACACATGTGCAATTAGCCTGAGAAGCGTCGTCAAGGGGCATCAAAAAAGCCCTGATGGTCCACAAAATACACTGAAAGCCCGTTGTTGACCCTGATACGAAATGAAGCATGGCGATTTTGGCACAGCCCGCTAACAGGATTGGCCTGTTAATCGAATCTGTTAAAACCCACGGTCTTCTCAAGGATGCTGCTAATGTGCGTCATCCGTTTACCTGTGACCGGGCGGGTTTCACCCTTTGCCAATCCCCTTATAAACAAAGCCTACCCTTTCGGCTTTCGCTCGATCTACAACATTCCGTCCGTCAACGATAATGGGGGTACGCATCCATTTTTTAATCTTTTTTAGATTAAGATTGAAGTAAGGTTTATGCTTGGTGGCAATCACCATGCAGTCAGCTCCCTTCAGCACATGATCAAGGTCGCGGCTCAATTCGGCCTCAGGAAAGGTCCGGACGTACGGATCATGGGCCACAACCTCTGCTCCATAGGCCTCCAGCTCACGAATAAGATCATAGGCAGGCGTGTTTCGTACATCGTCTGAGTCTTCCAGATAGGCAACGCCCAGAAGGGCAATCTTGGCATCCCTAAGGGAGATCGTCTCGGCAGCAAGGGCGCTTTTGATCATCTCTGTAGCATGGATAGGCATATAGTCATTGATCTTTCTGGCCAATTGAACAAACTCGGCATTAATAGAAAACTTCCCGTATTTCTTGGCTCCATAGTTTAGGAGCCAGGTGTCTTTTGGAAGACAATGTCCACCCACACCAATCCCCGGCAGGTGCATATGGCGTTCAGCACGGGCGTTGATTAAATCGCGCACCGCATAGACATCAATGCCTAGACTTTCACATACGATTGCCATCTCGTTGGCAAATGCGATATTGACGTCTCGGTAGGCATTTTCAATCGTCTTGGAAGTCTCTGCCGTCAAAATGTCTGTCGGGTAGATCTTAGCCTTCACAATCCTTTTATACAGTTGAACCGCTTTGTCACGGCTTACCTTGTCGACACCACCCACAACCCTGGGAAGGTTTATGATATAGTCAAGGAGGCGCCCGGGCATGACCCGCTCATAGGAATAAGCCAAGTAGAAACCTTCGCCTGCTTTCAAGCCGGATTTTCGCTCTATAATAGGCTGTACAACATGTTGAGTGGTTCCCGGAGCCACGGTTGACTCGATGACCACCAAAGTCCCTCTCTTGATATGTGTCCCCACATGCCTCGAAACCTCTTTGAGGGATAGATAACGGGGCTTGTGGTCTGCTCCGTCGGTCGGTGTTTGCACATCGATCAAGACAATGTCCATATCCTGGATCACCGAAAAATCGTCGGTTACGCGGAAGCTTCCTTTTTTCACAACCCGCCTAATGATTGTCTCCAAGCCAGGCTCATCTCCTTCAATGGGAGACTTTCCTGCATTTAAAACATCTATTTTCCACCCCGAACGCTGAGAGCGCCTCTGAATGCCAGTCACATCCAGCCCTTTTTTGTCGGCCAGGAGTGCTGCCACCGGGATCCCCACATAACCCATACCGATTACAGCAATCTTCGTCAAACGCACACTCACCATGTCTACCTTCCATGACCTTTTTTATTATTTTAGCTTCGGAAATTACGTTATTTGGTGCATATTGTCAAATAAAACCTGCTGCTTCCTGACTCGTTTTTGAAAGCTCCCTGCAGCAGGCCCTGTTGAATCATGTGCTCTGGTTATAAGCGACTCATCTCAAGTTCCTTAATCAGGTTGGATCATCATATTGATTCCAACGTAACGATTCTACGGGGCAGGCTGCAGGGAATGCGCTCGCTGTGCATTTTCAAAGCATGTGACCCATTGATAAACCTATGTCTTTAAGCATCCCCATGCCCTTGCAAAGAATCGGCCTATGCCAGCCGGACGAGGGGGCATTAGAGCCCAGCGTGGTGGACTTTTGCGAGGTTGAAAACACGTTGGCCTATGGTGCATTACAAGAGCAATGTATCCGGTCTTGATTTGGCACATCTGAGATGATATTGTTTTTACAAAGATGTAAACTCTCACGGTGTTTGTGACTTGTGTCTGCGCTTCGGCTGGCAGGGAGCCGTCCAGTCAAAAAGACCGACCTCCCTAACTGCTGCAAATATTTCGTTTCCCTTACACCCGAATTCATGCAATCTTGCAACTAAATGGCCTGGGCATCAGGGGGCAGCAATAGGCTGACACTTCAAGGAGAATCCGTTTTGAAGCGTAACAAGGCAACCGAGACAATCTTTGTCTGTCAGGGTTGCGGCTATCAATCACTCAAATGGATGGGTAAATGCCCTGAGTGTGGCGAGTGGAATGGCTTGGTAGAGGAAAGGCGAAGCCCCACCCTTTCGTCTGGCGGATTGACTGTGGCCCGGCGGTCTCGACCTGTTCCGATTGATGCCGTGGAAATGAATCACCAAGGGCGCATCAGGACCGGAATCCAGGAATTTGACAGGGTACTGGGGGGTGGGCTGGTTCCCGGATCTCTTATCTTGATAGGAGGAGACCCGGGCATTGGCAAATCCACGCTGATGCTCCAAGTCTTATATCGGCTTGCGCATCGCAACCACAAGGTACTCTATGTCTCTGGCGAGGAATCGCTTGAGCAAATCAAGCTTCGAAGCGACCGGCTCGGTACTGTTTCACAACACCTATGGGTGGTATCGGAGGTTGCGCTCGAATCGATCAAGGCTATGGCCGATGAAATCGGTCCAAATGTCATGGTTGTGGACTCGGTTCAAACCGTCTTTACCTCTGAATTGACCTCCGCTCCTGGAAGTGTCAGCCAGGTTCGAGAAGCAACAATGCACCTCATGCACCTGGCAAAGCGGACCGGAATTCCGATTTTCTTGGTGGGACATGTGACAAAAGAGGGGGCCATTGCCGGCCCAAGGCTCCTGGAGCACATGGTCGACACAGTGCTCTATTTTGAAGGTGAGCAAAATAATATCTTTCGCATACTTCGTGCTGTTAAGAATCGGTTTGGTTCCACCAACGAAATCGGCGTGTTCGAGATGAAGGATAATGGACTTGATGAGGTTGAGAACCCTTCTTCGATATTCGTCTCTGAACATCCATTCCTTGCCTCTGGTTCTGTAGTCACAGCCAGCGTGGAGGGTTCCAGGCCGATATTGCTTGAGCTCCAGGCCCTTGTTGGCCAGGCCAACTTTGGCACCCCACGGCGAACAGTCCTGGGTGTGGACTATAACCGGGTTTCTCTGGTGGTCGCTGTCATGGAAAAAAAACTCGGACTGCAGTTGATGAATCAAGACATCTTTGTTAATGTGACCGGCGGCGTAAAGGTGAATGAGCCTGCTGTAGACCTTGGGATTGCCGCGGCTATTGCTTCGAGTTTCTTTGATAAACCAGTTAAGGGACGCCCTGTGGTTTTGGGTGAAATAGGGCTCACCGGGGAAGTTCGCGGAATCAATCAAGCTGAACCAAGGGTGCACGAGGCACGAAAGATGGGTTTCAGGCGCTGCCTCCTTCCTGAAAACAACCTAAAGCGCCTTAAAGGGGTCGCTGATATCGAGATGGTCGGGGTGTCGGCCATCTCTGAAATCGTTGATTTGTTGTTTTGACTTGAAAAAGATAGACCTGCTGCTATATATGCTTCGGTGAAATCTCGTCCATGGGATGATTATTATGCAAGACGTGCTCGTGAGGACGGATATCCTGCACGATCCGTTTACAAGCTTGAAGAAATTCACAAGAAATTTGGCATCCTGAAAAGAGGAAGCAGGGTACTTGATCTGGGCTGCTCCCCGGGCTCCTGGCTGCTATTTGCCTCAACGATTGTGGGACATAAAGGTCTGGTTGTCGGCGTGGATGTAACCCCACTTACCCTCCGGCTCCCGCCCAATGCTCGGTTTGTACAGCAGAATATGCTTGTCTGGGACGAATCATTCCTGGAAGCCGTGGGGACAAATTTCGAAACGGTTCTCAGCGATATGGCCCCATCTACCACGGGGAGCAAGTTTGTGGATGCGCAGAGGTCGCTTGAACTGAGTGAATCGGCCTTAGCCATTTCTGCGCGTGCCCTAAGACCAGGAGGGGCCTTTGTCTGCAAGATTTTTCACGGCCCTGACTTCAAAAACTTTTCAGATAAAGCCAGGAAATGCTTTAGCCGAGTGGTGCACTTCAAGCCAAAATCCAGCAAAAAGGCAAGCAAAGAAACCTATCTTGTTGGATTGGGAAAAATAGGCGGGTAAAAGTGACGACTAAAAGAGGATAATCGAGAAACGTATTTGGGCAATAGCCCATAGAAATTCTGAGTTTTAGGGGGAAACATGTCTGGGCATTCAAAGTGGAGTACAATTAAGCGAAAAAAGGGGGCAACAGATGCCAGGCGGGGAAAAATCTTTACCAAGTTGATAAAAGAGATCACTGTGGCTGCACGCATGGGCGGGGGCGACCCAGACGCCAACCCGTGTCTGCGCACAGCCATTGCAGCAGCCAAAGCAGAAAATATGCCTAAAGACAACATTGAAAGGGCTATAAAGAAGGGAACTGGAGAGCTGGAGGGCGCTTCCTATGAAGAGGTCTGTTATGAAGGATACGGTCCTGGCGGGGCAGCGGTTTTGGTGGAATCATTGACCGATAACAAAAAGCGCACAGTGGCTGATATCCGTTATATCTTCAGCAAATCTGGGGGGAGCCTGGGTGAGGCGGGCTGCGTGGCCTGGATGTTTGAAAAAAAGGGCTTGTTTGTATTTGACAAGGGTGATGTAGATGAAGAGAGGCTCATGGAGGCGGTCCTGGATGCCGGCGCAGAGGATATCCGGAGTGAAGAAACCACCTTGGAGGTCATCACAGCCCCAGAGGATTTCGAATCCGTGAAAAAGGCGCTGGATCAAGGGAACCTGCCGTATTTGCTTGGAGATATCACCATGGTACCCAAGAGTACAGTCAAGCTGGAAGGCAAGCAGGCCGAACAGATGCTCCGGCTCATGGACAGCCTGGAAGACTCAGACGATGTTCAGAAGGTCCATTCGAATTTTGATATTGCTGACAAGACACTTGAGCAGATAGGTAGGGCATAGCATAGGTTATCTGGCACTTTTTGTGAAAAAAAGTGCTTGCAAAGCGATTCTTTTTTAGTATATAGGCATGCCAGTTGATACGATTCGGGCAAGGAAGTAAGCGAGGCCGCTTTGTTAGTACTGGATGAACTGCAGTACTCTGAAGAGCATATTTGGGTCCGATTCGAGGAGAATCACACGGTCACCCTCGGCATAACTGATTTTGCCCAGTTACAACTTGGAAAACTTAATTATGTGCTACTCCCTAATGAGGGGGATGAAATTGTCATCAATGAGGCCTTTGGATGTGTGGAGTGTGGCAGGCTCGTTAACGATCTTTACGCCCCGGTCTGTGGCCGGGTCGTTTCGGTCAACCGGGAAGTGATTGATGACCCCACATTGATCAATTACTCGCCTTACGCCGAAGGCTGGATCATCCGGGCCAAGCTCTCTTCCTTGGATGAACTGGATATGCTCATGTCCTCCGATGATTATGAAGAGTACATACTAACCAATTACTTCCCGTCATAATTCCCCGAACCTCTTCTCACCTGCCTGAAACCTCAAGCATGCGTTCCACCGCCTTGGAGGCGCGTCTGCATACCTTGTCGGCCACCTTTACCTCATAGGTCATGGTCCTTATGGCCCGCAGGACATCTTCAAGTGTGGTCCGTTTCATGTCTTCACACACCATAGCGTCGGAGGCCCGATAGAAAGACTTGTTCGGGTTTGCCTTCTGGAGCGGATAGATCAGGCCCTCCTCGGTGCCCACGATGAAGGACCGATGAACAGAATGCTTAGCGAAATCGAGCATCCCAGATGTACTTAATACCGCATCGGCCAACGCCAGCACCTCGGGCCGGCATTCCGGGTGGGCTATAAAAAGGGCCTCAGGATGGACGGCCTTTGCATTCAGGACTTCTCCGGTACTTAACCGATCATGGATCGGGCAATATCCAGCCCAGCAATGAATCTTTTTGGTCGTTTTGGAAGCCACATATTGACAAAGATTCCGATCCGGGGTCATCAAGATTTCATCTTCTGCTAAGCTGTTTACCACAGCGACCGCATTGGCCGAAGTGCAGCAGATGGTAGAATGCGCTTTGACCGAGGCAGGGGAGTTGACATAGGTAACCACGGGCATCTCACCCAATTCGGCCAGCCTGGCCTGAAGTGCTTCAGGCGTGATCATATCAGCCATGGGACAGCCCGTATCCCGGCGAGGCATGAGCACCGTTTTGTCTGGTGATACGATGGAAGCGGTCTCTGCCATGAAATGCACCCCACAAAAGACAATCACATCCGCATCAGTTTTGGCTGCCTTGATGCTCAGCTCAAGAGAATCCCCTGTCAAATCGGCAATGTCCTGAATCTCTGGACGTTGATAGTTATGAGCGAGTAAAATCGCATTGCGCTCCTTGAGAAGCGCCCTAATTTCCCGTGCGATGGTCTCTGTCACTGTTCATACCTGTCTTGTTCGCCCTGAAGCTGCACCACCTCTACGCCATTTGGGATCTCAAATACAAACAAGGACGAACTTAGCCTCTGGTCAAACCGATAGCTGTGAAACCGGAGGGTGGTTCTATCTCCGAAGGCATTGTAGGTGACCGATTTTATGATGTCAAAGGTGTCTTTTGAGATGAACAAGTAAAGTTCGACCAGGTTCGGCAGCTCTGTCTTTGGAACAAGCCTTAAGGCATAATGGTCTCTTTCCTGAAGCGCCTTGGGTGCTAGTTCCAAAATGAATTCCTTGGAAAGTTCGCCGGGTCTGGTAAAGAAATCCGCACCCTTTTTGCTGCCAAGATAATCAACAGCCCGGCCCACCATCACCTGGTTTTCCTCTGGCCTATAGATCCAGACCGAATCTCCATCCGATATAATGAAATATTCTTCTGGCGTCTTATAGTGCCAACGCATCATGCCAGAACGCCCAAAATAGAGGTGGCCCTGAGCCGTGTCAACTGTGTCCATTGCCTTTAAATACGTTTCCTGCACGAAATCGGCCTCAAAATCGGCCGCTGCATATCGTTTCTGGACCCGGTCCAGGATCTCAGAGACCGATACAGGCTTTGAGGCAGCGCCATGGCCATAAAGTAAAAGGACAGAAAATGTGAGGCATAAACCCCCACAGATAGAGGGACAGACCGATACATAACGTGCCCATTTTATAGCCTTTGTCCTCATTGAGTCTATATCCTTGCGTTTATTTGTTATAGCCCTTGACCAGCACTTCCCGAGGCTTGCTTCCGTCAGAGGGCCCTACCACGCCATCGCGTTCCATCATTTCAATCATCCGAGCCGCTCGATTATACCCCACCCTAAGACGACGCTGAATCATTGAGATGGAGGCCTGTCGGGTCTCCGTAACCAAAGCAACGGCCTCATCATATTTCTCATCATATTCCTCTTCACCCTCCTTATCTTCACCCTCAGGCCTGGCCTTCAGGATTTCTTCCTTATAGACTGGTTTTTGTTGTTTTTTCAAAAATTCTATTATCCTACAAATTTCAACCTCTGAAACATAGGCCCCGTGAATGCGCTGCAGCTTGGCAGTACCTGGAGGGAGAAAAAGCATATCACCCTTTCCAAGGAGGGTCTCGGCACCATTGGCATCTAAGATGGTCCGGGAGTCCGTTCGGGAAGAAACCTGAAAGGAGATCCTGGTAGGGAAGTTCGCCTTGATGGTGCCGGTTAAGACATCTACCGAAGGCCTTTGTGTGGCAATCAACAGATGAATTCCTGCCGCACGGGCCATCTGTGCCAGGCGTGTCAGCGCCAACTCTACATCCCTGGAGGCGATCAGCATGAGATCGGCCAGTTCATCAATGACAACCACGAGGAGGGGGAGCCCTTCAGGCGTCCCTTCAGTCTCAGTCGCCGGTCTATCCCCTGATCCCCTGGCCTGCTTGAGCATGCCCTTCTCCTTGGCCAATCTACGATGATACTGGTATATGTTTCGCACCCTCTGTTCTGCCATAAAAGTATAGCGGCGTTCCATCTCATGAACTGCCCACTGCAAGGCCTGGGTTGCCTTCCTGGCATCCACGACCACGGGTGAGATCATATGCGGGATACCTTCGTAGGCAGATAGCTCGATACGCTTTGGATCGATCAGAAGGAGTTTTACCTCCTCAGGGGTTGCCTTGTAGAGGATACTACAGATCATGGCGTTTAAGGCCACACTCTTGCCAGATCCCGTGGCGCCAGCGATCAAAAGGTGTGGCATTTTTGCCAAATCGGTTACAACTGGATTGCCCATGATGTCCTTGCCCAATCCCAAAGTTAGCTTGGACTTCGAATGTTCAAAGGCCTCAGAGGCAATGATATCTTTCAATCTCACGGGTTCCCTGTTTGCATTGGCAACCTCTATTCCGATGGCTGCTTTGCCGGGAATGGGCGCAACAATACGAATGCTGGTAGCTCGAAGGGCCATAGCCAGATCATCCGACAAGCTCACCACCTTGTTGATCTTAACACCCGGCGCGGGCTCATATTCGTACATGGTAACCACAGGCCCGGGGGTTACAGCAACCACTTTGCCCGATACATCAAAATCGCTCAGCTTCTTTTCCAGGAGCTTCGACTGCATATGAAGGCTCTCGTGATCTATTGGCTTGACATCAAACTCAGAATCCCCCAGAAGATTTAAGGAAGGAAGCGTAAACCCATGGCCCGCAGTTATGAATTCAAAAGCTTCCTGCCTGCCAGGCGGGACCTCCTTGACATGTTTGAGGCATGGCTTTATGACTTTTACTGAAGCTTTCTTTCTGGGTAAACGCTTATCACGTGTCTCGGTGCGTCTCTTGGCCTTATTGCGGCGCTCCCTCCAGATGATCCAGGCAGTACCTACCCTGTTGAACACCCTGATACAAAGCCTGACAAGTGATTGAAACAAAGCAATAAGTGATACCCGGGTGGTTATGATGAAAGCAATGGTCCAGATCGTGAGAAGAAAAATGAGTCCCCCGGTCCTGTTCGAATACTTCACGGCGATCTTGGCCAAGGGGATTCCCACAATCCCACCGCTCGAAAACCGCTTTCCAAAGACCAGATAGTAACTTTGATACACCGACAGAAGCCCACCAGTCATAACCGCCAATAACAGCCCACCCACAACGGCCAGTATGATGACCCCCTTGCCGTACCCCTTGAAGGTGTAAACGCTGATAATGAGCAAAAGGATGGGTATCCAGAAAGCACCCAGCCCAAACAGGTAAATAAGAAAACCGCCCACGTGGGCACCTACTGGTCCAAACAGGTTTTGAACCTCGCCGGAAACCCCGGCACGATTAATGGACGGATCCGACGGATGGTAAGAAAGGAGGCTCACCGCCGTAAATATAAGCGCAAATACGAGCACAACCCCCATGATTTCCCTGCGCATCCCTTACTCTCATACCTCCACAATGATAGGAAAGATGACCGGTTTTCTCTGAATGACAAGATAAAAATATTTACGTAGCGCCTTCTTGATAGCTGCTTTGATCGATTCAATTCGACCCGGTTCGTCCGCGTCATGCCCCTCTAAGATCTCCAGTATAATGCATTTGGCATTCTCCAAGATATCACTTTTGTAATCCTCGAATACAAAGCCATGGGATACGATATCGGGGCCATGGATTATCCCCCCGCTCCGGCCGTCAATGACCAGCGTTGCAATCACAAGGCCTTCCTCAGAAAGATATTGACGCTGCTTAAGGATACCCTTCTCAACATCGCCCACACCCTTGCCGTCTACCAGGACCCGTCCAGCGGGGACACGGCCTTGGATGCGTCCGCCTGCATTGTCGAAGACTACCACCTGCCCATTTTCCGCAAGGAGGATGCGCTCCCTGGAAATATCCACCTCCTCGGCTAAGCGGGCATGCCGGATCAAATGGCGGAGTTCCCCGTGGATCGGGATAAAATACTTCGGCCTGGTCAAATTGATCATCAATTTTAACTCTTCCTGGAAGGCATGTCCTGATACATGGATCTCGGATACCTTCTCGTAGATAACCTCAGCACCTCTTCTGTAAAGACGATTGATGATATTGGCAATAGCCCGTTCATTGCCTGGAATGAATTTGGAGGAAAGGATGACCGTATCGCCGTCCTTGATCGTAATCTGTCTGTGCGTGCCCGTGGCCATCCGGTTCAAGACCGACATCGGTTCACCCTGACTCCCTGTGGTAACAATGACCATCTGGTGATCCGGAAAGTCTTTTGCCTGCCTTATATCAATTTCCATGCCCCTTGGCACGTGAAGATATCCCAACTCCTTGGCAATGGCCACCGAAGCCTCCATACTCCTGCCACTAAAGATAATCTTCCGACCTTCGGCTTCAGCGACTTCGACCACATGCTGAATGCGGCTGATGTTGGAGGCAAACACGGCGACGATCACGCGCCCTCGGCAATCCTTCAAAATAGCATGCAGCCTCTTTCCGATCTCTTTTTCAGAGATGGTATAACCCTCTTTCTCGACATTGGTGGAATCGGACATCAGGGCTAAGACGCCCATCTCGCCGTACTCTGCAAACTTATTGATGTCTGTGATTTCACCTTGAGTCGGAACCTGGTTGATCTTGAAATCGCCGGAATGGACAATCAGCCCAACAGGTGTGGTGATGCCCAGCCCGACGCCATCCACCACACTATGGCTCACCCGTACGAATTCCACGCTAAAAGGTCCAATGGTAATTTTTTCTCTGGGTGCCACCTTGATGAAGGGCATGGTTGCAGCGATGTTGTGGTCACGAAACTTGTACTCGACCAGCGCCAGTGTAAAGGGGGTACCATAAATCGGCACATTCAGATCTTTTGCAATGTATGGAAGGGCACCGATATGGTCCTCATGCCCGTGCGTCAAAACGATGCCCTGGATCATGGCTTTCTTGTCTCTTAGGTAAGACGTATCCGGGATAACCATATCAATACCCAGCATATGGTCTTCCGGAAACATAACACCGGCATCGATGATCATGAGGGTATCCTGGTATTCAAATACCATCATATTGAGACCTATCTCGCCCAATCCGCCAAGGGGAATGATCTTTAATGAATTCGTCATGGTGAGGTTATGCAATACAGCCCGGCTAGCCCGAGCTTATCCTTTTCAGGTCTCTTTTCATTGTGGACCGGACCAATTCCATCAGGGCCTCCTTGGTATTGTTGTTGTAATGGGTCGTCTCAATGGGTGGGTTGATACTGAGGACAATTCGACCAGGTCTTATGCGAAGCTTCCCTTTTGGCAGGACATGGTGACTTCCAAAAATCACAATAGGGACAATGGGACGTCCCGAGCGAACAGCCAAGTAAAAACCACCCCCTTTAAATGGCTTGATCTGACCATCTGGGCTCCGCGTCCCCTCTGGAAAGACCACGACCGAAACCCCCTGAGCAATCTTTTGAGCTGCCTCCTGAAGGCTTTTGTAGGCCGCCTTTCGATTAGACCGGTCAATACTGATATAGCCCACACGCGTCATTGAATATCCAAAAATAGGGATCTGAAAGAGCTCCACTTTGGCCAACCAACGGAACTGAACCGGCAGATACCCAAGAAGTACTAGGATATCGAACATGCTCTGATGATTGGCCATATAAACGTAGGTAGCATTGGGGTCAATATGTTCTAATCCTTGAATGGATACCTTGACGCGACTTACGAAGATAATGGACCTTGCCCAAAACCTTCCAACCAAATGTGAAAGATTCCCACCATTTTTTAAAAATGATACAATGATAGCAACCAAAGCACAAACAAAGGTCACCAAAATGACCCAGGCTGAGATCAGCGCTGTTCGTATCATATCGTCACCCTAATCATTGGAGATTTCGGATCCCGATTCTCGATCTCATCCCTTGTGAAGCCTCCCCGTGCTTCCGCACGGGGGTTTTGCCTTGCGGCAGCACTTCGCGTCCGGGGAGCAAGCCGGTCAAATACGCTACATTAAGGATGAGGCCGCGGCAGGCAATGATTAAACTCGACTTTCAGATCTTTCAGGTCAGAATTTTCAGTGTCTCAAAAATTGAATCCGCAAAATGAATAATGCTGTCTCTTTGTGCATCGTTGGCATACCGGATACAGTCACACCGAACCCGATTTCTCGTTCGGATCAAGAATTCGAACGAGATAGTCGTCGGCTGTAGAACAACAGCAAAATAGAATGGCTGGCACTCGGCATGGGCAGCCTGAACCTCATCCAATAGATCAGGATCCAGAGGGATCCAATAAACACCTTCCATCTGGGAAGAACCAAAACGTTCCTCAAAATAGGCCTTGATCTCTTCATGATCCTTGGGCCGAAGTTCATCAATCCGGTACTGTTTCATATATTTCAGAAACCTTCCTTCCTGATACAAGTTGACCGGCCTGATCCCCGGACGCGAAGCGCTGCCGCAAGGCAGAACCCCTGCCCGGAAGGGCGGGGAAGCTTCACACCCACACGATAAGTTCGTATTGTTCTTATCTATCACACATCTTAGCCATAATAAAGAAGAAATCCCGCAGTATCTAACATACTGCGGGATTTCTTAGTTTTGAGGCTATGGTCTAATAAGGTCTATTTATTATCCTGAACCTCCTCAAAATCCGCGTCCACCACGTCCTCGTCCTTGGATGCCTTGGCTTCGGTTTGTTGAGAAGCCCCAGCAGCTTCCGCACCTGGCTGGGCCCCACCAGAGGCCTTGGCATACATGGCTTCGGCCAATTTATGAGACGTCTGAGCCAGTTCCTCGCTCAGGCGCTTGATTTCATCCGTATCAGTCCCCTCCATGGCCTTCTTGAGGCGCTCAATCGCGTCTTCGACATTCGACTTCAGGCTCGCATCCACCTTGTCGCCCAGCTCTCGAATTGACTTTTCAGTCTGATAGATAAGGCTGTCAGCGTGATTCCGGGCTTCTACCAGGGCCTTCTTCTTTTTATCCTCCTCAGCATGCAGCTCGGCGTCCTTTGTCAGCCTTTCAATCTCCTCTTCTGAAAGTCCGCTGGATGCCGTGATCTTTATCGATTGTTCCTTTCCGGTCCCCAGGTCTTTGGCCGAGACATGCACGATTCCGTTGGCATCAATGTCAAAGGTGACCTCAATCTGGGGCACACCTCGGGGCGCCGGGGGTATGCCCACCAGTTCAAAGCGGCCCAGAGTCTTGTTGTATTCGGCCATTTCGCGCTCGCCCTGAAGCACATGAATCGAAACCGCAGGCTGATTATCAGCCGCGGTGGAAAATATCTGGCTCTTCTTGGTAGGTATCGTCGTATTCTTTTCAATCAATTTGGTAAATACACCGCCAAGGGTTTCAATCCCCAGGGAAAGCGGGGTCACATCCAGCAGAAGCACGTCCTGAACATCACCTTTCAAAACCCCGGCCTGGATGGCCGCTCCAAGGGCCACTACTTCATCGGGATTTACACCCTTATGAGGCCCTTTGCCAAAGATCTCCTTTACCTTCTGCTGAACGGCCGGCATCCGGGTCATGCCACCCACCAGAACCACTTCGTTTATGTCCGAGGGCTTTAAACCCGCATCCTTGAGGGCAATCCGACAGGGCTCCACCACCTTCTCTATGAGGTCCTCAACAAGGGATTCCAGCTTGGCCCTGGTGAGTCTCATATTTAAATGTTTGGGGCCACTGGCATCGGCCGTGATAAAGGGGAGGTTTATCTCCGTCTCCATGGATGTCGAAAGTTCCATCTTGGCCTTTTCGGCAGCTTCCTTCAATCGCTGCAGGGCCATCTTGTCATTGCGGATGTCGATCCCCTGGTCCTTCTTAAATTCACTGGCAATGTAATCGATAATCCTTTGATCAAAATCCTCGCCGCCCAAATGGGTGTCGCCATTCGTGGCCTTTACCTCAAAAACCCCTTCGCCGATCTCCAGCAAGGAAATATCAAAGGTTCCCCCGCCCAGGTCAAAGACGGCAATTTTCTCATCTTTTCTCTTATCAAGACCATAGGCCAGGGAGGCTGCGGTCGGCTCGTTGATGATCCTTAAGACGTTCAGTCCCGCGATCCGACCTGCATCCTTGGTCGCCTGGCGCTGGCTGTCGTCAAAATAGGCCGGGACCGTGATGACCGCCTCGGAGACCTTCTCCCCCAGGTATTCCTCGGCCGTCTTTTTCATGCTTTGAAGAATATACGATGAAATCTCGGCCGGGCTGTACGCCTTCCCCTGGATCTCAACCTGGGCATCACCATTGGATGCTTGAGTGATCTTGTAAGGGCAGATTTCCTTGTCGCGCTGAATCTCCGAGGAAGCATACTTTCGCCCAATAAGACGCTTCACCGCAAACACCGTATTCTCCGGATTGGTCACGGCCTGCCGTTTGGCCACTTGGCCCACAAGCCGTTCCCCACTGCTGGTAAAAGCCACCATAGACGGTGTGGTACGTCCCCCTTCAGGGTTGGTAATCACCTTGGGATCCTTTCCTTCCATAATGGCTACACATGAGTTGGTCGTGCCAAGATCAATCCCAATAACTTTACTCATCACTTTCCTCCTTATAGGCAAATTATTGAATCGTTATATCAATTTTGTGTTCGTCCCCAGAACCCTCTGCTTTAACCCCTGATTTTGCATCCGACTTTTTGGAAACCACGACCATGGCGGGCCGAAGGAGTCGGTCCCTCATCATGAATCCCTTCTGAAGTTCCTGCACCACCGTATTTTCAGGGTGCTCCTCGGATTCTTCCTGCATGACGGCCTGGTGAAAATTCGGATCAAAGGGCTTGCCCAAAGACTCAATAGGGACAGCACCAAACTTTTCAAGGCTACTCAGGAGCCCTTTTAGTGTCATCTCCACGCCCTCCCGCATACCGTGGGAGGCCTTTTCATTGTTTCCGTAAGGGATTTCCAGTGCCCTTTCCAAGTTGTCCACGATCGGCAGAATATCTTTGATGAGCGCTTCATTTGCGAATTTTCTATATTCGTTCATCTCTCGTTCCATGCGTTTCTTATAATTCTCAAATTCAGCTGTCACCCTCAAAAGGCGGTCGTAGTTTTCTTCTGCCTTGGCTTCTGCGGCCTTCAGGCGTTCCTGAAGTCCTTTCTTCTTGGTTTCCTTTTGGAGAGGCTCTTTTTCCCCCTGTTCGGGAGCATCTCCTTGTGTTTTTTCTGCTGCTTCGGTTACAGCTGATTCGTCATTGCGATTGGTCACCGGGGTCTCCCTATACGCATGTGATGCTGTTTTTTTCTTCTATTTATTTAAGATGTTGAAAGAAAATAAGAACCAGTCAGGCGTTTGTCAAGGGATTGTTGCACGAATGAGCATCATCTATCCTTGATCGGTGTTCTTGTCGTTGCGCCGGGAATACTCATCAACTGGCCGCACGGATCAAGAGACTCAAACACACCCATACGACAGGGGTTTATAAAGATTTCCCTGGCAAGCATCTCTCTCCTCAAGTGCTCTTCTTATAAGGAAAAGGGTTTGTTGTTTGTTCAAGGACCACGCAGGGGCAAGCAGGGCAGAAGGGTTAGGATCGCCGGTAAGACGCTGTACAATGATACTTGGAGAAAGACGCTCCAAAAAAGCCACCACCCACGCCACATAGGTATGCTGATCAAGGATCGTGCAACCACCCGATGTATAAAGCCGGGATAAGGGTGTGTCCTTGAGAACGTACAGGCTGTGAATCTTAATGCCGTCTATGCCTAAGTCTACCAGAGATGTAGCTGTCTCAAGTACATCCTGTTTAGATTCACCGGGGAGCCCTAAGATGACATGGGCACAAATCAATATGTTTCGGCCTTGGGTCATACGAACGGCTCGAACAAAATCTTGAAACGTGTGACCACGATTAATCCTTTTCAGGGTTCGATTGTGTATAGATTGAAGCCCGTACTCTATCCAAACCATATGAGTAGCCGTGTATTCCTGAATAAGATTCAGCTTTTCCTCATCAACACAGTCTGGCCTGGTGCCAATGGCAAGCCCAACGATATCTGAATCCGCCAGGGCCTCATCATACCTTTTTCGTAGGATATCACAGGGGGCGTAGGTATTTGTAAATGCCTGGAAATAGGCTATAAACTTCTCGGCCTTGTATCGGGCTGCCAACCGAGCTTTTGCCTGTTGAATCTGGTCTTTAATTGATTCGGCCCTGCGGGCCGCGCCAGTACCGGAGCCCTTACCATCACAATAGATACACCCGCCAAAGGATAGGGTTCCATCCCGGTTCGGGCAGGAAAAACCAGCATCTATGACGATCTTCTGCACCCTGCAGCCAAACCGTTTCCTGAGATAACGATTAAAATCATTGTATCGTCCTGGGTTCATGGAATATGAATCAGCCTTCCTCCTGTGAACGGGCAATGATATATATGCCATTCGTGCATACTATCAATGTGTTAGGAAAAGAACAGCTTGATCTTTTAAATCGAGTCAGATAGATTACCGGAAACTGCCACCCGAGATCTCTTGCCAGGACTAAAGGCTTGGAGGTGAAGATGAATGAAACCACAGTTCAGGTGACGATTCAAGCTGTTTTAAGGGAAACCGAGCAATTGGCCAAGGCTGTGGAAGAATTGCTGCTGCAGATCAACACCCTGTCAAAGGCCGTGGAATCAGTTAAGAACGTGACCGAACTTATATCGAACAGTTTTGAACAACTGGCTGAACAATCGATTCGAAATGTCACCTTTGCAGAAGCCTTAATCAATATTTTGGACAAAAGCGGTGTGATTTCCAGAGAGGCTATTATGGAGGAATGGGAACGCATTGAACGCGAACTCCTGGAACGTGAAAGCACGATCTTTCATTAGGACTTGGTTGCGCACCCTTCATCGAGCCCTTTCCAACGCGCCTTAAGCTGTCATAATTTGGTCGAAGCCAAGCCACGACACAGGCTGGATTACTTACCGCTGCTTCCTCCCGGACCTGACGGGATTCATAACCGCCTGTTGCGTGGTGCCCGACCTGGGACAGCTCTTGGAACATGGAGATGCGAGCCCTCAAAAGGGAATTCAGTCCCGCATTGAGCGGATTTCGGGTAACAGGACACCGCTAGCTTCCCACCTAGCGCAACCAAGCAAGGCACTTATACCTGAAAGGGAGCGCTATTTCAACTGCAAAAGACTGATTCAAGCCCGAAAGGCCCTATAAACGGTTTCAAAACCAGTTGTAATGACGGCCGAAGTGGCTGGCCGCAGGTAAACCTTGGATGCAAAAGCAAAGAAGATGAAAACAGCGGCCTTTATTGAAGCATGTCGGTCATTTAGGCAAAACGGCGATCTGAACCTGTCTGCATCAATTGCCTTCTACACGCTTTTGTCTATTATTCCTTTTCTCTTTTTAATCCTTTTCCTCATCGGTCACATCATGGCCACCTCTGAAACCGTAGGTGCGAACCTCACCCTGTTTATTGAGAAAGCCCTGCCCTATTATAGCGGCACGATCCTCAGGGAGGTTAACTCGATTACCCTCAGCCGTGGGTATTATGGTTGGTTCGGACTGCTGTTCATGATTTGGACTGCCAGCTTGATGTTCGGGTCCTTGGAAACGGCGCTCGGCATTATATTCAAGGCAAAGAGACATCGCTCCTTCATGCGCTCCAAGCTCCTTGCTATGGCCATGATCCCACTTGGCGGGGCCTTTCTCACACTTTCTTTCTTGATCACGGCAGCCATGAAAGCCCTGTCAAGGCTTCAATGGGAGTTGGTTGGATCCAGGTGGGTGGCGTTTCTCGTCGATAGCATAGGGATTCGGTATATTTTGCCCCTTATTCTCATGGTGCTCTTGTTGACGTGCATCTACTGGGTGGTACCTTATACCACGGTCTCTTTCAGGGCGGCCCTCTTAGGGGGCATACTGTGCGCCCTTATGTGGGAGGGGGCCAAGCATGTCTTTACTGCCTTTGTTTTGACCAATCCCAGTTATGGCTTGGTGTATGGGTCGCTAAAGACTTTTATTCTTTTTATGGTGTGGACCCTTCTTGCTTCATCCATTCTGCTGTTCTGCGCAGAGATCGCCTCAGCGCACCAGAGGTTAACAAAGCGCCCCTAAACTACGGAAGGGCGGCAAGGTTAGGCAGCCCCGCTTGTGTGCACCATATTAAAAAAATACTATATGTAGACTTTTTTTGCTTGACTTCTTTATTTTTTCAATATAAAGGGCATCACGACTTTATTGTGAATAGGGTAGGCCCTTTTGGAACGTTTTGCCCTCTGGCTTCAGCACACATCAAACCCACTTCATTTGTATTGCCGTCTCATTGATATGGGCCTGAGCAGGCCCTTTTCTATGACCCTGAGCCGAAACTATGAGCGACTTGTTTACTCATGGCTCAGGCCCCTGACGACTTCCTTTTTCGGTGTATGCCGCTTTCTCCGCTAATCACGGTTGGCCCACCAGCCTCTTTACCCTTGACTTAAGCTCCCTGGCGACTTTAAATATCTGGTACGTTCCATGCTGACCCCCAGAAAAAATCAGGATTTCTTGTCTGCGGTTGAGGCCGCCATCCGCCGCTTTCACATGCTCGACGAGGGAGATACGGTCCTTGTAGGCGTTTCAGGTGGACCGGACTCTGTAGCGCTCCTTCACAGTCTTGTGATCCTTGCACCTCGGTGGTCTCTCCGATTGGTCGTAGCATGCCTAAACCACCAATTACGCGGAAAAACTGCAGACCAGGAGGCAGCCTTCGTCAGGAGGCTGGCCGCTGGTCTGGGGATTCGCTGTGAAATCGGGTCAAAAAATGTACCACAATATGTTGCCGAGCACCGATTATCCCTCCAGGAGGGAGCAAGGGTCGTTCGTTACGCCTTTTATGATGAGGTGGCAGACAAATATTCTGCCAGCAAAATTGCCCTTGGGCATCATGCAGATGACAATGCCGAGTCGATTCTCATGCATTTGCTGCGAGGCACAGGCCCACTGGGACTTACCGGGATCCCTCCTGTTCGTCATGGACGCATCATTCGACCGCTTATCGGCTTGACCAAAAAAGAGATATTGGCTTTCCTGGAACAGGGAGGGTTTGAGTACGTTAGGGACCGTTCCAACCTCGACACCAAATATCTCCGGAACCGAATCCGCCACGAACTGTTACCCTGCCTTGAGGCGGACTATAATCCGAATATGGTTTGTACCCTGAACCGACTCGCTTTGATCGTTCGGGATGAGGAAGATTTCTGGGACCAGGAGGTCAAGCGCACATTTCAGGATCTCGTGTTGGAGCAGACACCAGATCGTTTATCCCTTTCGGCTCGCGGGCTCTCTCGGTTGCATCCAGCGCTGTCGCGGCGTCTGATTCGTCAGGCTGTTTTGTCACTCAAAGGGGAACTGAAACGGTTGGGGCATGTTCATGTCGAAGCCGTAGCTCGGCTCATTGCCGGGCCTTCACCTTCGGGACGTCTAGACTTGCCAAAGGGGGTTAGGGTGGTTCGTGATCAGGATAAGATCAATTTTTTGTTGGCCCCCCAGAAGGAAAATGTCGATTTTGAATTTGAATATGATATACCCCGCATACAAACGACCTTTATCCGCGAAATCCGCACCATTTTAAAACTCTCGGTGTGCGATAGGCATCACGTGTCTTCCCCAAAAAGCTATCCTTTGACCACAGCGTTTTTTGACTTGGCTGCGGTCCCTTTTCCGCTCAAGGTTAGAAACTTCAAGCCAGGAGACCGATTCAAGCCTTTGGGGATGGCCGGATCACAGAAGGTAAAGACCTTTTTCATCAACCACAAGGTTCCCCGATCAAACAGGCTACGCTGCCCCATCATGCTAAGTCGTGGAGGGATCATATGGGTGGGAGGATATCGCATAGATGATTCAGTCAGGGTCACGGAAAAAACGAAAAAAGTCTTGAAAGCCGAACTCCTGCCAGCATGATTAATAAAGATTGAAATCCTGGTCTTATTGTATTATCATTTTTATAAGTTGTATGATCTTAGTGTTTATTGCGCTTGTTGAGTTTATTCAGTTCACAACTAACCCAAGAAACTCAACAAACGGCTTATAGGAATGGAGGTTACTGTTTCGTGAATCCTTTTTACAAGAATTTGGCCCTGTGGCTGGTGATCAGCCTTATGATGATCTTACTCTTTAATCTGTTCAACCAGTCGAGGTTGCAGGACAGTGAGATCACTTATACAGAATTCATAGCTCAGGTGGAAAAAGGTAATGTTGCTGGGGTCGTGGTTCAGGGTCAAGATATTTCTGGTACACAGGTTGATGGGACTCGTTTCAAGACCTTTGCTCCTCAGGATCCAGACTTGATTAAGATCCTTAGAAGTCGCGGGGTGGCTATTAAGGCCAAGCCCCCTGCTGAATCCCCATGGTATATGAATCTGCTGGTATCGTGGTTCCCGATGCTTTTATTGGTTGGCGTATGGATCTTCTTCATGCGCCAGATGCAGGCAGGCGGGGGCAAGGCCCTGTCTTTTGGAAAAAGCAAAGCCCGGCTTCTATCAGAACAGTCTGCAAAGGTCACCTTTGAAGATGTAGCAGGGATTGATGAAGCCAAGGAAGAGTTAGGTGAAATCATTGATTTTTTGAAAGACCCGAAGAAGTTTACGCGCTTGGGCGGAAGAATCCCAAAAGGTGTGCTTCTGATGGGTGCGCCTGGAACTGGCAAGACCCTCTTGGCACGGGCAATCGCTGGGGAGGCTGGTGTCCCCTTTTTCAGCATTAGCGGTTCGGATTTTGTAGAGATGTTTGTGGGTGTTGGGGCCTCCCGTGTCAGGGATCTATTTGTTCAGGGGAAAAAACATGCGCCCTGTATTATCTTTATTGACGAAATTGACGCTGTGGGCCGGCACAGGGGTGCTGGCCTTGGAGGGGGGCATGATGAAAGAGAACAGACCCTGAACCAGCTCATGGTAGAAATGGATGGATTTGAATCGAACGAGGGCGTCATCCTGATATCTGCCACAAACCGACCTGACATCCTGGACCCTGCCCTTATGCGCCCCGGGCGTTTTGACCGTCAAGTGGTCGTGCCTGTACCTGATCTAAAAGGCCGGGAAGGCATTCTCAATGTTCATACCCGAAAGACACCCTTGGCAGAGGATGTGGATTTATCCGTCCTTGCAAGGGGCACACCTGGGTTCTCTGGGGCTGACCTTGAAAACATGGTCAATGAGGCCGCACTTCTGGCAGCCCGCTCTGACAAAGAGCGTTTGGACATGGCTGACTTTGAGGAGGCTAAGGACAAGGTCCTCATGGGAACGGCCCGAAAGAGTATGATCATCAGCGACGAGGAAAAGAAAAATACCGCTTATCATGAAGCAGGACATACCTTGGTAGCAAAGATGATCCCCGGGACCGATCCGATTCACAAAGTAACCATCATCCCCCGGGGACGCTCAATGGGGCTTACCCAACAACTCCCCATGGATGAAAAGCATACCTACCCGAAACAATACCTCCTAAACAATCTTGCTGTACTCATGGGTGGTCGGGCAGCCGAAGAGTTGGTGCTTCACGAGATGACCAGCGGAGCCGGTAACGACATTGAGCGAGCCACAGAAACCGCGCGAAAGATGGTCTGCCAATGGGGCATGAGCGAGGAATTGGGACCACTTACCTTTGGCCAAAAAGAAGAGCAGATTTTTCTTGGCAGAGAGTTTGCTCAACATCGAGATTACAGTGAACAGACAGCAGAGCTTATCGACAATGAAATTAGACGGATCGTCTCTGAGGCCTACGAAAAGGCGAAAAAGATCCTCCAAGATCATATAGACACCCTACATGCCCTGGCACAGGTCCTGCTTGAGAAAGAAACGCTGATAGAAAGCGATATTGACGCCATCATATCAGGAAATGTCCGTGCGGCTCGTGAATCGAATGAAGAAAAGGTGGAACCCGAAGCACAAAGCGAGGGCAAGGATGAGGCAGCCAAGCAGCTCCGACCACTTCCCAGTTAACCATGAATAAGGCATCAGTTTTTCATCTCCAATGCGGTCCTTTTTCGCTAAGCTTAGGAAAACGCACCTTAATTATGGGTATCCTGAATGTGACGCCCGATTCCTTTTCAGATGGTGGCCTCTTTTTTGATCATGAGGATGCCATAGCCCACGGGGAGGCCCTGGCAGCGGCCGGAGCGGATATCATTGACGTGGGAGGAGAATCATCGCGCCCATTTTCCGAAACAGTACCGGCAGAGGAGGAAACTCGGCGTGTTGTCCCGGTCATTGAAGAACTTGCCGGTCGTCTTTCGGTTCCAATATCAATTGACACAAACAAGGCCGAGGTGGCAAGGCATGCCATTAATGCCGGGGCTTCTATGGTTAATGATATAGGAGCGCTCAGGCTTGATCCGGCCATGGCGGGTCTGGTTGCCGAGGTGGGCGTGCCGGTCGTCTTAATGCATATGAAAGGCACACCAAAGTCCATGCAGATTGATCCTCATTATGAAGACGTCGTAGAAGAGGTTAAAACATTTTTGGCAGATGCCATCCAAAGAGCCGAACAGGCGGGGATTGACCGTAGCAAGATCATCGTGGATCCGGGCATCGGTTTTGGTAAGACGGTGACACATAATTTATTGCTCATTAGACACCTCTCAGCGCTGCACGCCCTCGGGGTTCCGGTTCTGATTGGGCCTTCGCGAAAATCCTTCATAGCCAAGATATTGGGTCCTGGAGACGAACGTCGCGAGGTGGGTACACAGGCCGCAGTAGCGGCAGCCGCTTTGTACGGGGCGCACATCGTACGCACCCATGATGTAGAACGAACCAGAGAAACCCTGAAACTGGTGGATGCTATCAAGAACTCGGTGACACCCGATCAGTAAACCAATGCAAAGTCCAAAATAACCACTGGCCACTGACTGATGACCAAAACTGCGCCCGCAAGTCCTTCTTATAAATCTGCCGTTCTAATTATTGTTGTGACACTAGCCCTTTTGCTTGGCGTGGGCCTACTATTTTATGAAAAGCACGCCGAGATCACAGTGGCCGTGCCCGTCAGATTCGAGCACATCCCCCATGGCCTGATGGCTGTTCGCAATGCCCCTGTGCTGGAGGCCCGTTTAAAGGGACCTTCAAGGGTGCTTAAGGGACTTAAAGACTCGCAACTATCTTACAGGATTGACCTGTCTACGGCCACCCCAGGACGGTTATTCATCAAGATATCCCATGAAATGATCAAACTCCCACGGCGGGTATCGATCCTTGAAATTCATCCCAGCTCTTTCACCTTACCGATTGAAAAACGAATCGAAAAGATGGTCCCGATTATTCCTGATTTGAGAAAAGATCCAGCTCCGGGCTGGACCGTATGCAGCGTCGTGGCAATACCTTCTATGGCCCGGCTTATCGGACCCACGAGCGCTCTGGAAAAAATTTCGGCCGTACGCACCACGCCCATTGATGTGGGAGGACTAACCGAAACCATCAAGAAGAAGGTGGCCTTGAATCTAAATCATGACCCCTATATTCAGGCAAGTGGCAACAGCCTGATCGAAGTCGAAATTGTTGTCAAGGAAGAGATCGTTGAAAAATGGCTGGATATCGGTATTCAGGCGACAGGTGGTAATAACAACAGGTACAAGATCACACCTGATCGTATTGAGATCTTGCTTAGAGGCCCTATAAATACGCTAAAAAAGCTGGCCCAAGGCAATGGCGTACAGGTCTATGTGGAACTGGAAGGCCTAAAGCCTGGTACGTATGTCCGCCGCGCTGTCATCAAACCACCTTTGAACACCACTTTGGTCAAGGCCAAGCCAGAGGTCTTTACGGTGAGGGTGTTTGAATAGGATCAGTGAAGCAATGCTCCTGGTGATCGATATAGGCAATACCGATACAGTCATAGGTGTCTATGAGGATGAAAATCTCATCCATCATTGGCGCCTGCGAACCGAAAAGGATGCGACTGTCGACGAGTTGCACCTGTTGATTAGGAATCTGTTTTCCTTAGAGGGGGCGACCCTGGAGTCCATTACAGGGACCATCATCTCCTGCGTGGTGCCTCCCATGATAAACATCCTGAACAGTTTTTGTGCGAGATATCTTCATCACCAGCCGCTATGGGTCGATGCGTCCACGTTTAAAGATATGCCCATTCTTTACGATAACCCAAAGGAGGTGGGAGCGGACCGAATCGTCAATGCTGTTTCAGCCTTTCATAAATATCGCACGAGCCTGATTGTGGTTGACTTTGGTACGGCTACGACCTTTGATTGCATATCACAGGAAGGCGCTTATCTGGGCGGTGCTATCAGCCCTGGGATCCTAATCTCTTCAGAAGCGCTGTTTCAAAAGGCCTCTAAGCTACCGCGGACGGAGATCTTTGCCCGACCAAAGCGCGTCATTGCCAGAGATACCATTAGCAGTATGAATGCGGGTATCATCTACGGTTATGCGGGACTTGTGGACGGGATTGTCCGACGTATCAAACAGGAAATGACCTCTGACCCCAAAGTTATTGCAACAGGGGGTCTGGCCAAGCTCATGGCAGAGGCGGCAGAGACCATTGAGGCAGTCGAACCACACCTCACCCTGGAAGGCCTCCGGATCATCTACAGCAAGATACGAAAGACATAGCATTGAGATACTCGTAGCATTATTGGTCTATCTTTGGTTTACAAGGCCAAAGAGCGCAAGCGTGAAGCCGTTCATGCTGGGGAACAACCTCGCGCTATGTATCTGTGGAGGGTACCAAGGGGAGGATCAAATCGTTTACATCCCTCAAGGGGGCTCAACAAACATTGCAGTATTTATTGCAACAATATTGTGCTTTCCTTAGTATTTGATATATGATTGAATAATATTGAGCCTTTTTTGAGCTTTCTGCTTTTGAGACTGGTATTTTTCTGGCGCTAACTGCAAAAATCGGCGGTAGGCGCCTGCTGCCCTTTTGAAATCTCCTGCATCATCATAGAGAATCCCTAAGTTATAATACGGCTCTGGAAAAGTTGGTTTCAAGGAAACGGCTTTTTTATACGCTTTAAGAGCGTCTTCGAATCTGTTTTGCTTTTTATATATAATACCTAGATTGACATAGCTTTCAATACTGTTTGGGTTAAGTTGTATAGCTGTTTTGAATTGCTCCACAGCCTGTTTTAGGTCCCCCTGAAGATAATAGGTTACGCCTAAGTTATTATAATTCTTTTCAGAGATATTGCTCTCAGCTTTTACATGTAAAGGACCTGATGCGATACGAGGGGGATCTTCTCCCTGCTGCTGTCTTGTCGCGAGCGAGGCGCTCGGACTATCAGTCTGCAAAGTATCCTGCTCAGTCGAGTCTATGGCCCTCCCATACGCCTTTTTGCCGGTCGCTGTATGATTTGTACTTTGGTAAGAAAGGCCGAGATTGAGGTGGTGAGTTATTTTCGTGGGAAAGGTTTCTTCCTTCTTAGCGCTTTTTCGTGCGAAAGAGGAAGCCTCTGGTGACACCGGTTTATCTGTCGCCGGCTGTGTAAGGGCTGCCTCCTCACGGGAAACAAGAGCAAGGCTTTTTCCCTGATGGCGAATGCTGGAAGCGGGTTCTTGAGAAATGATTTTTTCTGGTTTGGAACCTGTAGCTTTGTATGAGGCGTCAAGCGTTGTTATTTTCTCGGACAGAGCCTCTTCTTTTTCTCCGAATATGGCAGCAGGGGTTGTCTCCTGAATGGGGACTTCTTTTTTTAAGGTAGAAGTTTTTCGAAATAAAGAGGTGTTCCAAAGAATAGAAACAACCAGGAGAAGACTCAAAAACCCAAGAATAATCAATCGATTTTGTGACAAGGGTCTCTTTTGTGGAACACTGACGACGATTTGAGATCCCATTAAAATATCGCCGGATATTCCATTATGGGCGCTGGTTTTTTCTTTCCTGATTTTGACTTGTTGGGCCCTTCTCAAGGCCTCTGAAATAAGACTCATTTTAGCCCGGCTGTCATACGAAATACTAAGAAAAGGCTAAACAGCGTAACCAAGATAGAAAGTACGGCTACTGTGATCCACTTTCTCCTCGGGAAAGTCCGTTCTGTGGCCTCCAGGCTCTTAATGCCTCTCTCGACCAACTTCTTTGTAATCTTGTTTGTGAGTTGCATATAAGCGCTTAAGAGGGCCCGATCTGAAACGATATTGATAAGCCTGGGAACCCCTTTTGAATATTTGAATATTCTATTTAATGCACTGGGTGTAAATACGACCCGCCCATCAGAGCCGGCAATCGTTAACCTGTAATAGATGTATTTTTCTGTCTCCTCCCGATTCAGATACCGAAGCTCATAGCGAATAGCTATCCTTTGATTCAGTTGCCTCAAAGCGGGCAAGTTTAGTTTGCCCTTTAGCTCATTTTGACCGAACAAGACGATCTGGATCAACTTTTCTTTCTCGGTTTCCAGGTTTGAAAGAAGGCGGATCTGTTCGAGGAGAGATATGGTTAAATCCTGGGCTTCATCGACGATAAGAACCACATTCTTACCCTCTTCTAATTGCTTCAACAAAAAGGCGTTGAGTTCGTCTACCAGCTCTTTCTTTGTTGTTCCTCTGTATGCGACCCCAAAATCCTGTAAGATAGCGCATAGCAATTCTTCTTCTGACAACATTGGATTAAAGATCAAAGCGGTATTTGTGTCAGGGCCCATTTTTTCTAAAAGAACCCGGCAAATCGTCGTCTTGCCTGATCCCACATCACCGGTAATCAGGATAAAACCTTCTCGATTTTTTATACCATATATCAGATGATTCAGGGCTTCCAGATGGGTTTCACTCAGAAAAAGAAATTTCGGATCCGGGGTAAGTTTGAAGGGTTTTTCCTTTAGTTCAAAAAAGTCTGTGTACATGACATGCCTTGGAATTTCTACGGCTTATTGGAGCTCCATGCAGCCTGCTGCAGTGGAGCGTAAAAAATTGTAACTGTTTGAGGGTGTTAGCCCGAGTTGTACAATTTTAGCAAAGCGAGCTTAGAACTTCTCAAAATGGTCAAACAAGCGAGAGGAGGGTTTTGAACCCGCTTCTATGCTCTGTGTATGCTACGGCATGTGGCTTCCATTATTTCCCAAGAGTTTTGTTAACTCATCATCACTAAAGTCATCGATCCCTTGGCCCACGAGAATCCTCGGGGTCAAAGTAACGACCAACTCGGTCTTTTCTGTTTCTATCTTCTTATAGCGAAAAAGGGAACCCAGGAAAGGTATATTCATTAATCCGGGTATGCCAACTATTGTCTCACTGTTTTTTTTCATCAGCAAGCCGGCCAATACCAATGTTTGGCCAGATTTTACACGAACAACAGAGCTCGATTCTCTGATACTTACAATGGGAACCGTGGGAACCGTTCCCGTTCCTCCCCCAAAGGGATATTCTTCTTCATCGACCTTCTCGGTAATGACAGGATGAATGTGCAGGGTGAGCTCATCTCCAGGGCCTATTTGAGGTGTCACGTCCAAAACCACCCCTATGGTGAAAAACTCGGGGGTATAAGTATATGTTGTTTTACCCGTAGTCCCCTCATCTTCTTCTACTTTAAAATATACATCTTCAGTTCCCACCTTGATAATGGCCCTTTGGTTGTTCATGGTGGTAATCCGGGGCTTTGAGATAATGTTAACCTTCCCCTGGGCAGCCATAGCATGAAGCAATCCAGTTACATGATTGTAGTTAAAGGCAAATTGAAAAACGCCGGTTTGACCGGTTATAGCGTCTGACACAGGCGCAAAGGAGGTTTGATCCATTGTGCCGCGTCCGCCGCCTAAAATACGTTCCCAATTAAGGCCCATCTGGTAGTCATCCGAAAGTGTCACCTCAATAATCCTGGCCTCTATGAGAACCTGCCTCTGAATGGTCCCTTCGATCGCTTCCAAAAATTCAGCAACTTTTTCTAGGTTAGCCGGGTAATCTGTCACCACAATGATAGAGGCCATTTTGTTTGTGAGAAATTTGCCATCCTCTGAAAGCAACTGTTTCAGGCCCTTTTCTATCTCATCCCATATATCAGCTTTCTCCGTACTGATGACCTCTGCTGCTACCTCGTCCTCTTTCTCAACGCCTCCTGACGTCTTGGCTTTTACACTTGCTGTCCCTGTTCTTACAGTGGCCAAATAGTTCAGGGTAAATATCCGGGTCTCCGGTGTGGGCCTGAAAACCTTGATCATATTGGCTTGCTTTTGATATACGTAACCAAGCGGGGTCAGAATAGCGTCTAAAGCCTCTTCCAGGGTTACCCTTTTCAGGTCCATGGTCACTGTTCCGCTGACGTCTGGATCCAATATGATGTTATATTCGCTATCCTTTGAAAAACTCATGAGAAGAGACTTGATATCTGAATCTCTTGTAGCAATGGAATAAAGTCTCTCCGGGGGCTTTTGGGGTTCTTCAAGTTGCACCAGAGGGATCTCTTCTAATCCACTCTTGGTAATCACGGGAGGTGGCATCTTGACTTCGGGTATGACCTGCTCGGCCTTTTTTTCTGTACTGGCACAACTCAGCGTCAATACCAGAATCAACACACAATAAATCGTTTTATACTTCATCATTTTATTCTTCGATTTTTCAAGGTTCCAGCAAAAGCTCTCGCTTCTTATCGCCTTTTCCAAGGATGATCCGACCCGGCTCAATTTCTAAAACCTGCTCGTTTTCAATCCAATCACCAATTGAAACCACATATGGAGCATGGTCGATCGTGGCCACTTTTTGTTTCCCGCTGATCAAAATGGCATTGACCTTTAAACGGGATAGTATTTTTTCTTGTTCAACTCTTGTAACCTTTTTATAAGGTTCTATCCCTTCTGGAAATAAAAACGGATCTCTACCCCATCCAAGGTTTTTTACCTTTTTTCGCTTTATGATAGAACCATCTCGCGACACCTTTGGTAAGCCAGCGGGCAAATGCTCTAACGAGGCTGGTTGTGATACGGGTAGCAGCAATTCTGGTAGCGACGATTGAACTGTCTTCTTGGGTTTGGAAGCAGGCTTTTTCTTGGCAGGCGAAATAACAAGTTCATAGGCCGCAAAAAGAACCGCCAAGACAAAAACAATCGTTATATATTTATTCGGCGTTTTCATTGAATGCTAATTTACTAAGAAAAGCACAATATTGTTTGCAATAAATTGCAGAAGTGTTTGTCTATCCGTCAAGAACTACGTTCAAAGCTGTTTGGGCAACAGCCTGTTTAGATGTAAACGATTTGATGCGCCTCTTGGTATGTTTCTGTCGGTTATCGAAAAATAGAAGCAGACATGTAATATTAGCCCTTATTTCCGGATATATCTTTTTAGACGTCTCCATCTGTATTTTATTATATCCACCCAAAAAGGGCAAATTCATAAGATCAAACAAATAGCGACCTATGTCGACAAACCTTCCCTCTAAGACCATATCCACGGGGATCTCTTTTAATTGGGACCCTTTCGGCAGCCTGTGCTTGGCAAATAATCGAGATGTTACAGGTTTTGTAGAAAGTATCCGAATATCTCTTCCTTGTCCGATTTTGGCCATCTGAATCATCGCAGAAGGGATTTCATCTCTTTCAGGTATCTTTGCTGTAAGTTCATGGTATTTTTCAGAGATCGCCGTTTCTTCTTCTAATAAGGGGGGTCGAAAAGTATCACCCAAAAAGGGTTTGTACTGCATTTGAATCGATTTCAACTCCTGTTTTATCCTCTTCAACTCATTATTTTTGGGCAAGTACAGGAACTTATACCACAAAAAAATGGCTCCAAGGTATATCACTACAAAAAGAATGATTTTTTCACGAACGCCAAACTTGATCTTCATTTTTTACCGTAATTATTGTAAATCGCAACGCAGCTCAAACGCAAGGACATTCGTCCCGTTCAAGACATTTCTTTTTTGAGACATCAATACGGGATTTTTTAGAAACGGAGATGAATCTAAGGCGATCATGAATCGAGTCAGCACCACTTCAAGGGATGCTTCCTCGCCACATACTGTCCCTTCTATTTGAAAACGCATCGCTTTTTTAGCAGGTTCTTGCCCTGCAGACCCTCTGTTCTCCCCTGCTGTTTTTTCTATCTGGAATTCCTCAAAATAGCTGATAGATAGACTTTTCAGGGCAATTGATTCAGGCAAGATATTCGCAATTTCTTTGAGTATGAAAGGTTCTATGGGGCCACGTTCTTCCAATCTCTCTATGGTTTTTTTCATGCGATTGATTCGATCGATCTTTTCCTTGATTTGTTGGGGAGCAGGGGCTTTAGCCGTAAAAGTTTGAATCGTGGTTTTCCAGATATTCAGTAATTTTCTGTCGGCCTTCACCTGAGCAGCTGCATACAAATATAAGAGAGAAAGGATGGCAATTAAGGATATGGCGGATACCCTCAGGACTGGGATCAGTGGGGCGATCGCCCTTTGCTCTTTGATTTCAGTTGGAAGGAGATTGATTCGTTCGCCCCCACTTAAGGCTAAACCTGTAGCTACCGAAAATGCGGGGGCCAATTCATTGAGCTTGGCCGTTTCCATGGGGGAAAGGCCTATTTTTATCTTTTTGAACGGATTTATGACCTCTACATCGATCCCCAGCCTTTCCTCCATCACGGCAGGCAGGCCTTTGAGTCTGGCTGTTCCTCCGGTCAAATAAATTTTCTCAATAGAAACCTCGGGGTGTCTTTGCTGGTAAAAAGAAAATGATCTCTGGACTTCATCAATCAGCCGGACAATAACGGGTGTTATGGACCTTGCAATTTCAGGTCGAACATCCTGTCCCGAAAGACCATATTCCTTTTTTAATCTTTCAGCGTCTTCATCAGAAAAAGCCTCTTCATCAAGTAAAGAAGTAAAAGACTTTATAGATTCGGTGATACTATCACCTGCCGTGAGAATCTCCCTTGAAAACTTCAGGATATGATCTTGAAAGACGGCAATCGTAGCAAATCTTGCTCCGATATCTAGCCATGCAATACTTGGTGGGCCGGTTTTCGTCATCCCCAATAAATTCCACAGAGCAAAGGGGGTCACCGAGATGCCGCCAACTTTTAGCCCGGTTTTACGATAAAGGCCTACTTGATCATTGATCAAGCCCTTTTCGGCCGCCACAATCATAACCTCATACTTTATAATCTTTCGCTCCTCGATCTCCCCCAGTATCTTATAGTCAAAATTGGCCTCTTCTAAGGGGACAGATATATGCTTTCTGCTAATCCAAAGAATGGCTTTTTCAAATTCAGCCTTTGGCATACGAGGAATATTAATCGTTTTTATTGTCACTTGCGACCCTGAAACAGCAGTAAATATTTCTGTCCCCTTTTTTTCACCTTTTAGAAGCTCTGCAAGAATATCTGAAAGCGCGGCCGATTGTTCTTCCAGGGGCTTGGTCTTCAAATGTGAGACTGAGGCCATGCCATAGGATAGAAGCTCATATGATCCACCTTTTCTCTTTAATTTTAAAAACTTAATTGAATCGGTACCGATATCCAACCCTATAGAAGTCGTCGATCCAAAGGGTATTCTTGAAATGATCCCCATGAATTTATTCATCTCTTAACTCGTGAGATTTGATCTGTTTAAACGCCTCGACGACCTTCGGACCTTATCATCCACCATGGCATAGGCGTCGTGGTGAGCAAGTATCATTGGAATGGTGCCTTTCAAAACAATCCCTGTTTGTCGTAGGATTTCAGTGCCTTGATAATAACAAGCGAGAAGGGCCAAAATATAATAGAAATTGAGCGGGGCTATCTTCTGTACCAGAACATAATGAATGATGACAAGGGCTATAAGAATAGATAGGACAAGTGACTCTCCAAAATATTTTAATAAAAACACTTTTACTTGTCTCATGTGCAAATATGGGCACAGCTCCCACAAATAGGCGATCCCTCAATCAGTTCACAAGGTAAAACTTGCGGCCACTTTTGATCGGCCTGCTCCCCGGACGCGAAGCGCTGCCGCAAGGCAGAATCCTCATCCTTTAGAACGGGGTCAAGAGGAGCTATACAAAATAATTTTTTCCCTTACCGGGTGCATAAGATAAGCCCGCGAAGCAACCCCCCACCCGGAAGGGCGCCCAACACAATAAATCATATCCAAAATTCTGATAATATTAAAAAATGGAGTGAAATTGTCAAGAGAAAACAGAAAAGGGCTGATGGAGATTGCTGAAAAACGGAAGCATGCACGGTTTTCCAGCAACCTCACCGGCCTTTGGAGAAGAGGGGCTGAGGGAATTGGAAGCCTTTAGAGAGTAAACGTTATCGTATTGGACTTCATCTCTGGATCTCCTTCGATCGTAAAATAGTACGTTACCGTATACTCACCTGTAGGGGCTGGGTTCACGTCAAGTGAAATCGTACACAGCACCTTTATGCCGGTGAAATCATATTTACCACCATTTTGATTGAATTCGGAGGTATAACCCTCACAGGTTACTCTGCAGGAGCATTCAGTGTCGTCAGTCGAAAAAACATTTGTTCCGGTTGGGCCACCTGTTCCACCAAAGTAGATATCTTTTACTCGCACTTCACCGCTCCATTCTTTGCATGTGCCATCCCCTTTAGTTTTAGTACAAACACACTCACCTGGGACCACGATATGCATCTTGGTTATGGTTATTGTTTTTCCGGTATTGTTAAGGATAGGGACATTAACGTACGATGTATCGTCGTTGTGGCCATGGTGACCACCTTTACAACTGCCGCCGCCACATCCATCCGAAGGAGAGGGTAAAACAGCCACCAGTACCCCTGCCATGATCATAATCACAGCGGAAATGATTATGATACCTTTTTTTGAAATCCTGGATAAACTCTTCACATTTTTCACCTCCTGTATAGAGACGGTCAAATAGTTCACTGGTTGATTCGTCGAGTGGTATCATAACAAGACAATTAAATACCATTACTTTTAATGCAATATTTGTGCCATTTTTAAACAAATGGGTTAATCCCCTTAAAATCACTTGGTTATGAGCATTTACTATCCATTTAAGTCCTCCTCCAAAGCCGCCATAGTTAAACTATTTTAACAGAATGTGTCAATTTTTTGACATTATAGCAGTGCGATTCATCCACCCACCATGCATTTATCGCCCAGGAATGAACTCCTAAAAACCCCCATATGATCATCGCTTGGCTTATGTTGTTGCATAAGCAGGGTCATTTGGATCTGTCGTGATCGCCTGACCTTCAACCCAGCCTACAAAGTGGTGTAATATAATCTGTCTCTCTGCAACCCCGACTGTCCCGGTTGATGTCAGTAAGCTCGGATCAGTCTCAGTGGCCGCTGTGTATACAAGAGTGAAGCTTCCGTTGCCGAACGATTCAGTAATGCCAGGAGAGCCAGCGGCCCAATAACCATTATCCGCCGCATAACGAATGCCATATTCTATCCCGGCCTGGGCAATAGCGTAAGCCTGCGTGGATTGGACATAAAGCGGCTCAGACCCATGTTTGGCAATGATCACGTAAGAAAAAACCGTTACCAAAACACCAAATATCGTGATAGCGATAATAAGGGTAACGAGGGTAACGCCTTTATTTTGGGAATTACCTGATGCAAATCCTTTCATCATTGAAAATCTTCCTCCCAACACCCACCGAAATTTCTTCCTGAAGGGGCCTCAGGATCTGGATAAGGCAAGTTTTTGGGACAAATATAGCTCTGAAGCGTGATTTGTTCTCCAGTGCCTTCCTGTAAAGTAAGGAAAATCGTTATTTCTTCTGATGTTCCCCGCTCTGCCGTAAATACAGAAACCGCTTCAGCAAGGTTGACTGTCGTGCTCCCCACCCTTTGCAGCGTACCTGAGAAAAGCTGAAAGGTGATATCGTAAGTGCTGGTTTCCTCGGGGGATCCATGGCTTTTTGTGAAGGTTAAGGTGGAAGATGTACTTCCGGATGTCGGAGACGAAATAGAGTTTGCATCCCTCAATTCCCGGCTGATCCGCTCCATAGCCATAGCAGCTTCATCCAAAAGGCCCTTTTGTTTTTCCATCATGGAATAGGTATGCATAGAGGTGGAGAGGAAACGATAACCAAAAACACCAAGGACTGCCATTATGACAATCACTACTATAATTTCGATTAGAGTGAATCCTTTATTCTTTCGCATGAGCTCAGTATCTTGGAATTCCAACAACACTGCTACCTATCCCTCAGGATCATCTTTGACCCTTTTAGTCACGATAGAATAATAATGATAATCAGTACCATCCGGATCGGTGACCGTGATATTGATTCTTACGTAGTTTGTGGCAGAAGTTTGTTGGGTGTCGAGATCAGTGTCCGTTATGTAGTATATACTCCAATGATAAGAATAGTCAGCAGGCCATGAAGCATCAATCGTATTATTGATGTCGGTTTCCACCGAACTCGGAGGTATAGGCGGAGCCGAGTTGGTGCCGGTAAGGGTGGGAAAGTCATTCGCTGTGATGACTTCTAAAATCTGTTGGCCTAAAAAATCAGCCGTAACAGCCTTTTCCGGCTTTGTGCTCTCCTTTAAAAGTGACAACACCGGACCAACAATCGCCGGGATGGCCACCGAAACCACAACAATAAAAACAATCAACTCTATCAGGGTGATCCCTTTTTGTTTTTTTGAGATCATCCTATTCGACCTTTCCGGTATATTGTAACACCGTCAGAGTTCGTGAACTTCCGTTCGATACGGTAATTGAACTGTCCTGGTCTGCGGTCGGTTCTCCAAGAGAATTAAATGTAATGGCTGTAGGATACGCGCTCAGACTAATCTCCCCGCGGAAGATATTATTAAAATCCCTCGTTTCGGTTCCCCCTCCCAGTTTCGGAAAGCTATATTGCGTTGAACTATCGAAGGTGAGACTTTGACCTGCATGCTTGGCCATGGCCAGGGCCTGTACAGATCGAATGTCTGATTTTATTAGGTCTGCAGCTGCTTCTAACGAGATTTCCGTGGTGGGGTACTTTGATATAGCAATAAACGCCAGGATACCGATCGTAGTTATAACCATGACAAGTTCAATAATGGTAAACCCGCCATCATTTTTCATAATCATTATTCTGGCACGGTGCCGAAGCAATGTCAATATGTAGGCAGCCAGCTTTCAGTTTCAACAAAACAGGTTGTTGCCCAAATGGCTATCCAGACAATCTTTGGCGGCTTATCAGCTACGAAAAACCAGCAACATTGCCATAAACTGATTTGGGCAACAGGCTGAAAAGATGAAACACCTGAACGCTTATGTCCATATGATCCGTTTGCTTTGCTCACAATGTTCATTCATGGTGAAGCCGCTTTGTTGCTTAATTGCCTTTTCCATATACGCAAGCCTTTCTTGCAATGGCCCGGTCTCGCATCTGATGCTGTCGGATTTTGCCAGCGCAAGAGACTTTTTATAATAAATCCGTGCCATTTTATATTGCCCCAATTCATCATATACAATAGCGGTATAGAGGGAATTTTCGAAGACAAGGGGCAAATTTTTACCTGCACCTGTGTTCTGTAAGTGTTTTCTCGCCTGGTTGAGCCAGATAAAAGAACGGGGTTTCTTCATGCAATATAGAATATGACCATAGAAAACAGCCAGAAAATCGGATTGAAGGCTTTATTTCGTTTCATGGCCGGCCAGCTCATCTGCTGATTCGTTCCCTGGAAAATCTCCGTTTTTTCGTTTCCAAAAAAGTGCAGTGCAAACGGCAAGTCCTAACAATGTCAGAGCCATCCCCAATTTAAAACTAAGGGGATCATACACGAACAACACCTCATGCCTTCCCGGTGCTAAGGGGACTCCGCGAAAGGCATAATTGGCCCTATAAATTTTCCCCTTGACGCCATCCACATAAACTTTCCAGCCGGGATAATAGGATTCACTCAAAAACAGAAATTTGGGTTTGTTCAAAGAAGCGGCTAATTCTATCCTGTTTGTCTCATATTTTGTCATGATCACCCCCTCTTTTTCATCACCAGAAGGCTGGACGGGTTGATCGGCTAAACCAGTCCCCTCAAAGGAACGGACACCTGCAAAGGGTGGTTCTTCTCTCTGGTCAAAAGGATCTTTATCCAGAAGAACCAGTTCACGTGGATCAAATGTCTTGCTTTGTAAGATATTTCTGTACGCTTTTTCTGAGCCAACCACCTTGTATTTGTCCACCAAAAAAGCCCTCGGAAGAACATTTAAATTTCTGTAAATCCTCAGTGAGCCTTCATCATCCTCTTGATCCCCAATAATCCTGGCCAGCTCAAATTCTGGCGAGTCTATTTTAAACTTGGAAATAATATACTTGACGTTCAATAAAGACAAAAGGTTGGTGCTGTCAGGTTTTGGCGAACCATATATTAACGATCGAATGGTTTCATAATTCTTAAGGCGGATCACTTCACTGCCATCCATACAATAAATGCGATGTTCTATGTTGAAGCCCGGTAAAATCTTCTCTTTATCGACCTTGATCGAATCAGAAAAAATGCTTGAATATTTTACCGGCTCTTTTGTTGTCTTCGGCGTGGTCAGTATTCGAAAAATGGATGTGTCCTTTTTTAAAAAGCTTACGCTTTCCGATGGCTTGTGGAAACTTTCGGCATCATATTTCTGGTAGTATCCTTTATTCGCAAAAAAGAGATCGAGTGATAATAGGAAAAGGAGCACAAAAGAAAAGATGGTTCTCCTTTTAGGATAGTTCCAGCCAAAGACCAGAACCGGGCCAAAGAATAAACAAAGGAGCAAGAACCGTTTTATATTGTGCAGATTAATCTTTGGATCGTTATATTCGGGCGGGGCAAACCCCTTGGTCTGCAAGAATTCTTGAATGGGGACCTCATAAAAGTTCAATATGCCCCACAAAAGGGCCGCGAATACACTAAAAACAAGAAAACCGTGGATAATCCCTTTGGTTTCGGTGTTTTTATCACTGATCTGCCTACAGAGGCTGTCACACCCCATACCGGCCATGACAGAAATAAGAAAAACGAAGATAAAGAGAAACTTGACCGGATAACGAATGGTATTCAAAAACGGGACGTAAAGATACAGGAACTTGTAAACCGGTGTGTTTCCACCAAAGGAAAGAATGAGGGATATGAACATGATGACTAAAAAGGGAATAACCTTTCTTCTTTTTTCTACAACAAAAAACACAGAAAGGGCAAACGGGATGATGCCGAGATATATGGTCTTGAGCCAGCTTTGATTGCTCCAGTATTTTTCTGTGGAATAGCCATATCCATAAGGATCAGGAACAAAAAACTGCACAAGGTCCTTGAAATCGAGAGACCATGTGATCGCCTCTTCATAACTCAGGCCTCCTGCTCGAATGGAATTAAACGCGAGTTCCAAGAAAGGGAGTAACTGAACAGCGGAAAGCAACACCACAAGGAATATAACCAGCCCAAAAGATATAACCCTCTTTTTGAGAATAGGCATCGTCAACATCCCGACCCCAAATGGGTCCGGAAAAAACAAAAGGACAAAGATCAGGATGAATGTGCCGTATAAGATCTCTACTGCCCCCCCAAGAAACATGATGGTTAAACACACAGCGGTCAACACCAGGAATCTTAATGCCCCTCTTTTCAGGTATTTTTGGTAACAGAGGAGAATCAGAGGAAGCCATGCCACGGAAAGCAGATGGGGGAGAAGGTTATGAACGGAAAGGAGATAGCCGCTGAACATAAAGGCAAGCGCCCCGATAAAGGCACCCATATCACTCCCCTTCAGCGATTTTATGAAAAAGTAAGTAAAGATCCCGGCCAAGAAAAAATGAAAAACAATGATCAAATTAAAGCCAAGATCGAATGGAAGCAGCAGAAGCAGAATATTTGGCGGGTAAAGAACACCCGGTTGAAGGGTGGCGAGCAGCGGTTGACCACCATAAAAATAGGGGTTCCAGAGAGGAAGCTGGCCTCCTTTTATCATACTTACCCACAGCGCTCGCGGGGGTATGAAGAAAACGGCCAGATCCCTCTCAATAAAAAGAGAAGCACCCCTTAGAATGTCATCAAAGTAAAGGAAGCACGCACAAAGGAGTAAGCCGCAAGCAAGGTTTCTCTTTAAGCTTACCAACCTTCGTTTATCGTTCCTGCGGTCGTAGGCAGGTTTGGAGCGGGGTTAAGATTCCAGCTATAAGCGGTGCCTCCAATGGTGGCGGTAAAAACGGTCCCTACTGTGGCCGAGCCATCCACACCTGATATTTGGGCATCAGCAACGATAGTTGTCATATCATAGGCCGCTCCATTGGTGCCGCCGATTAAATTTTTAGCATAAAGCACGCTCACAGCCCCTCTCAGGGCAGCGGTAATACCATGGGCTGTGGCATCTGCCGCATCACTTCTCATGTCATAATATTTCGGAACAGCCACGGCAGCCAATATGCCCAAAATGACGATGACCATGATCAGTTCGATTAATGTGAAACCCTTGTTGTTTCTCATCAAATGCTTCTTCCCTTTTTTCATTTTTTGTCACCTCCCGGGTTGAGTAATTAAACGGTTAGAGTGTATATAAAATAAGAGCTTGAATTTACATGTTTTTACTCCATATAAATTGCAAAATTTGTGCCACATTAAAGCTATAAGCTCAAAGTTACAAGCTGAAAGCTCAATGAGCAGTGACCAGAGATCAATAAGCATACGCTCTCTACAAACATTGTAGGATAAGCTACAAATCTTGTAGCCCCTTGATCCTATCTATATCGATAGCATATTTCTTTATGCGATGCCACATGCTTCTCTCGGTGATACCGAGTAGCTGGGCGGCCTGAGATTGGACACCCTTTGTCTTGTATAAGGCTTTTAGAATAAGCTCCTTTTCAAATGCCGATACAGCGTCATCCAATGAAGCGGATTCCTTTGGGAATTCGAAAATGATTTCCTCTGGCAACCCTCTGAGATGTAAAGGGAGGTGAGATGGGGTGATGACCGTTGTATCCTCTTCCACCATGACCATCGCTCGCTCAACCACATTCTCAAGTTCTCTGACGTTTCCAGGCCATGAATATTCCGTCAAGATCTCCATGGCGCTTTTTGATATCTGATATATCTTTTTGCCCGATGCTTTGGACATCTTCTCCATAATGTGATCGACCAGTAAGGGAATATCCTCCTTTCGCTCCCGTAAGGGAGGGAGAAAGATGGTGACCACGTTGAGTCGATAAAACAGATCCTCCCGAAATCTCTTCTCCCTGACCTCTGATACCAAATTCTTGTTGGTTGCTGCGATCACCCTGACATCCACCTTCATGGGCAGCGTTCCGCCAACCCTTTCCAATTCTTTCTCTTGCAATATCCTGAGTATTTTGGCCTGAGTAGATAGCGCCATGTCACCGATCTCATCTAAAAATATGGTCCCTTGATCGGCCAGCTCAAATTTTCCTATTTTTCGACTAACAGCTCCTGTAAATGCCCCCTTTTCATGACCAAAAAGTTCACTTTCGAGGAGTCCTTCCGGGATAGCCACACAGTTGAGCTTGATAAAGGGCTTACCTTTTCTGGGGCTATGATCATGGATAGTCTGAGCGATGAGTTCCTTGCCGGTTCCAGTTTCTCCCAGAATCAGCGCCGTCACATCAGAATCAGCCACCCTGGCGACCTGGCTCAAAACCTCTTTTATCGCCCTGGACTGACCTATGATATTTGGAAACAGCATAGACTCTCTCGCCCTTTGTTTTAATGCCTCAAGCTCTCTTCTTAATCGGTGTTTTTCCAGCGCCCTCTTGATGGTGATTTCCATCTCCTCCAATTTAAAAGGCTTGGTGAAATAGTCATAGGCGCCTTTCCGGATCGCTTCTAATGCATGCTTCTCAGCCCCAAAAGCGGTGATCACAATGATGATGGCATCAGATCGCTCCCGGATGGGGCCAATGGCCTCTATGCCATCAATGCCCGGGAGCTTGATATCCAGAAGGATGAGGTCACAGCGTTCTTTTTCCAGCCAGATGAAGGCGCTTTCAGCATCCAAAAAGGGAATAACCCGGTAACCCTGTTTTTTTAAGGCCTCGGAAAGAAAGAATTGCATGGCCTCATCATCTTCAATGATCAGAATTTTTTCGGTCATAATTCCTTATGGAAGCTAATAAGCTGATGAGCTGTTAAGCTGTTAAGTGTGGAAAGGCAAAGGAAGTAAAATCTCAACCATTTGACACCTCATCAACTTACCAGCTTACCAGCTCAAACGCCTCAATCCTTTGGTAATTCTACAATAAACGTGGTCCCGGAATCCGGGCTGCTTTCTACCCGAATACGCCCCCCATGGGCGGCAATGGTATGATAGGCAATGCATAATCCCAGGCCCACCCCGCTTTCTTGGGTTGTAAAAAACGGCACAAAGATTCTATCCAAATCCTCCACAGGGATATAAGACCCTGAATTAAAAAAACAGATGCCAATAAAGCCTGTTGGTTGGTTCATCGTGGCAATTCGGATCGTTTCCCCCTCGGGGGCGAACTGGAAGGCATTTCGAATGATGTTTAAAAAGGCTTGATATATTCTTTGATGATCAATTTGAATCAATGGCAGGTTGTCTTGATAGTCTTCTATGACTTCCATTCCCTTTGCCACAAATTCATTCTTGACAAAACTGATTGCTTCCCCCAGGACATGGTTGATATTATGATATTCCAATACTTCAGAGCCGGGCCGGGCAAACTTTAACAGCTCCTCAACCAACACATTCAATCTTTCGATAGATTTTAAGATCACCCTGACATAGCCCTTTTTGGCATCATCCTTTTGAAAATCCTTGTCCATCAGTTCCACCAGCCCCTGGATAGAACCCAATGGGTTTCTAATCTCATGGGCCAGGCGCGCTGATAAAAAGCCTAAGGCTGCCAATTGATCTGCTCTTCTGACTCGATCTAAGAGAGGCATTGCTTCTCTCAGTTCCTTTTCTCTTAAATGTGATTTTAAAAGGATTAACACCTCATCGAATATACTGCAAAAATATTCTATTTCATCATCACTTTTCGCAGAAGGCAAGCTTACACCTTCTCTATGGGGGACCGCGAGCTCTTCAGCCCGAGCGAGAAGCTTCTTAATAGGATAGATAATCGCATAAATGAGACCGAGTCCGCACAAAAACGAGAAAATAGCCATCCCAAAAACCCAAAGCTGCAGTCGAAATAAATAAGGGGCATGAATTTTTAATCTATGTGTCAGGCTTATCGAAGAGTTCAGATAATCCGTGGTCAAGTAACAAGTAAGGATCGCCGTAAATATGGTCAGGCCAAAAAAAATGAGAGGAATGCCAATGATAAGTCGAATCTGAAATTTTTTTGACTCGCTCCTCACCTTCCAACCTTAAAAGTCTTGATCATATCCCACCAGGGAAGAAATATGGCCAAGGCCATGAAAAGGACCATAATCCCCAAACCGACTGTCAGAACGGGCTCGATATAGGAAGATAACCGGCTCACGCTATAATCTATCTCTCTTTCATAGTAATTGGTAACTTCCCGCAACATATCATCCAGAGAACCTGACTCCTCACCCGTAAAAACCATTCGGACAACCAAGGGGGGGAAAATATCGCTTTCTCTCAAAGAGTCGGTAATCCCTCTTCCTGATCTTACCTTCTCTGCGATTTCTCTTGTCTTCAAAGCAAGATACGCATTTCCCAAGGTCCTTGAGACCACGTCCAATGCCGTATCGATCGAAACGCCGCTTCGAGAGAGTGTCTCGAGCATGCTGGAAAACCTGGACATATAAATCTTCAGAAAAATTGGACCCACGATAGGGATTCTTAATTTGAGATGGTCCCAATTAAGCCGCCCGGACTCTTGCCGGATATATATGAAAAAAGCAATGGCAACCATGCCTATACCGAACAGCAAGTAATACCAGTAAGTTTGCACGACGAAATTCAAAAGCAACATGATCCGGGTGGGGGCGGGAAGGTCCATTGTCGACCTCTCAAAGATCACCGAAAACTTTGGGATCACAAGTGTAACCACGATACCAAACGCCACACAGAGCGAAACCACGACAAAAACTGGATAGCGCATCGCAGCTTTAAGATTGGTGCTGGTTTTCATGTTAAATTCGAGCGTAAAAATTAATCGATCTAAGATATCATCTAAGGTGCCCCCCAGTTCACCGGCTTCGATCATATTGACATAAAGTTCCGGGAAAATGTCCGGATACTTGGCAAGGGCCGAAGAAAAGCTCTTCCCTTGATCCACATCTTTAGCAATCATCGAAATAACATGTTTCAGTTTTTTGTTTTCAGTTTGTTGTTCAAGGGCTTTAAGCCCTGATAAGAGGGGGATACCCGATTTGGTGATGGTCAGTAACTGCCTGGTAAAAAATATAAGATCCTCGATCTTCACCCGCTCAAATCTGGAAACCAGATCATCAAAGGAAAATCCCTTTTTTTCAGTAATAGAAATGGGAAAGTACCCCATACTGTCCAATTGGGCGGCTACCGCAGGTGGGGAGTCTGCTTCCATGGTTCCGCTTACGGGGGATCCGTCTTCGGTCTGGGCCTTGTAAGTGAATGTAGGCATATCAATCAGGTTTAAGCTGAACGCTCAAAATAAAAATGGAAATTCTCTATCATTAATCCATTTGAACGACGGTCAGGGCCTCTTCAAGAGCTATGATTCCCTTCAATGCCTTTAAGATGGCATCTTCCTTCATCGTCCGCATGCCAGCCTTTTGAGCAGCTTTTAAGATGACATCAAAGGATGGTTTGCCCATCGCAAGCGCTCTGATTTCATCATTCACGGTTAAGATCTCAAATATGCCGGTTCGTCCTTTACAACCGGTATTCCTGCACTGCGGGCAACCTTTGCCGCGGTATAGAACAGGATTCTCAAGATCTGTCAGCCCCATCCTTTCCAAAACTTCTGTAGAAGGTGTGTAAGGTTCCTTGCAATGTTCGCAAATCATTCGAGCCAGGCGTTGAGCAACGACCGCGGTGACTGAGGATGCCACCAAAAAAGGCTCAACGCCCATATCAATTAAACGTGTTATTGCAGACGGCGCATCATTGGTGTGGAGCGTAGAAAGAACCAGGTGTCCTGTGAGGGCAGACTGTATTGCGATCGTAGCTGTTTCTTTGTCTCGAATCTCTCCCACCATAATGATATCCGGGTCCTGCCTTAAAATGGCGCGCAATCCCGTTCCAAAAGTAAGGCCCGCTTTGGGATTGATCTGAGATTGCCGCACCAGTTCCATCGTATATTCAATTGGATCTTCTATGGTAATGATATTTTTTTCTACAGAATTAATCGTGTTTAGGACAGCATAAAGGGTGGTTGTCTTACCAGATCCTGTAGGACCCGTGGCCAACACAAATCCATAAGGTCTTTTTATGACATGTTCTAACCTATTTTGATCTTCTTCCAACAAGCCAATCTTGTCTAGCCCATAAAGAGATGTCGTCTTATCCAGAAGGCGCATCACGACATTTTCTCCATGGTAGGTTGGAAAGGTAGAGACACGAATTCCGACCTCTTTCCCCTCTATGCTTACATCAAAACGGCCATCTTGCGGGACACGCATTTTTGCAATATCCATCTTGGACATAATCTTGACCCGGGAAATAACAGGGAGCTGCATCTGTTTGGGTGGGGAAGACATCTCATGGAGCGTGCCGTCTATCCTGAATCTAATCCTTAAGCTGTTTTCCTCTGGTTCTATATGAATATCACTGGCACCTTCCCGAACAGCCTGGACCAGGAGATTGTTAACCAATCTGATAACCGGTGTATCCTCGGCAATATCACGCAATCTATCAATCTCGATCCTTTCGGCTTCTCGTTCAATAGGCTCTAAGGATTCTTCTTCCGTGATACTTTTTATGGCCTCTTCTACAAGCGTGGATGTACCATAATATCGATCTATGGCTTGCTTGAGATCAGCCTCTGTACATATGGCAAGTTCCACTTCGTGCTGAGTTATCCGAATGACTTCATCTATCGCGTAAACATCCAAGGGGTCTACCATGGCCACGGTCAAAACATTCAAGTTTCTATACAGAGGGAATATTTGATACTTTCTGGCTATATCCTCGGGGATCAAACGAGTCAGCTCCTTATCAAGCCGGTAATGACTCAAATCTATAATCGGAATCTTAAGTTGCTGGCTTAAGGTCTCAATGATCTCTTTTTCCTCCAGTATGTGCAATCTAACAAGCGTCTTGCCCAGCTTTTCGCCTGATTTGCGTTGCTCTGATAAGGCCTGCTCCAATTGCTGCCGGGTAATCTTCCCCGCCTCTATAAGCATTTCGCCTAATTTTTTCCGAACGATCGGTGGCATCACACGACTCCTTTCAACCATCTTGCCCTCACACCGGCATTAACACCTGTCTCTGTATATTTACAATTTGTCGGGTTGAATTGCAAGGCCAAACAAACCCCTTTACAGAAAGTGATGCGCTGAACGTGGACAGTCCGATCGATGTTCGGATTGTCCTTGACATATAACCGAACGTTTTCTAAAAATTGGGGAGCCTCTTTAGGAGAGATGATGATGTCTGAACGAATCATGATTCGCCAACCACGACCCTGCATCCTGATGTGCTTTTTCTTGCCCTTTTTCTTTATCATGGGCCCCGTTTTCAGCGTGGCCGGTGATGAGATTCCCTTACACGAGCGATCCAGGAGCCTGCTCGAAAAAGGAGAATATGACGAGGCCATAGAAACGCTTAAAAAGCTGATAGAATTGCATCCGGATCATGCTGATGCCCATAATGACCTGGGGTTGGCGTATATTAAGACGGGGAAGTTTCATGATGCCGTCAAGGAATGGAAAGACGCAATCGCCATCAACCCATCTTTATTCATCGCTCGTTATAATCTGGTCCTTGCCTATATTGAAAAAAAGATGAACGAAGAAGCAATCTCAGAACTAAAAGCCATCTTAGAGATAGATCCCTCCCAGTCAAGGGCCCATCACACATTAGGTATTATGTATTTCATTGTAGGAAATATGGAACTCGCCGAACAGGCATTTAAGGAGGCCATCAGATTAGATCCTTCCCGGTCAAAGCACCATCAGTCAATAGGGATTCTTTATGCTGACACAGAAAGGGAAGAGCTTGCCGAACAGGCGCTTAAACAGGCGATCCAGCTTGATCCACAAAATGAATTGGCTCACCTTAACCTGGCCCACCTTTATCTAAGATGCGCGATTGATCAGTACGGGAAGGTCTTAGAACTTAACCCCACAATGGCTGAAATCGATCATGAATACCGAAGGGCATTAAAAGTCAATAATAATGACGCAAAGGCACACTTTCTGTTGGGCTTAATACATCGAGAAGAAAAAAAAGACAAGGAAGCCATGGCCGAATTCAAGAAGGCCGCCGCGCTGGACCCTTCTTATGGCGCAAGGATATTTTATGATAGGGGACTTTCCTTACAAAATAAAGAAAAATACAAAGAGGCGGTTAAAGAGTATGAAACGGCCCTCGCTCTTGACCCTGATCACCCTGAGTCTTGTTACCAGCTGGGCGTTGCTTACTACCTTCTTGGGATGTATCCCAAGGCGCTGTCAGCCATGCAAAAGTCAGTCGGTGGCACTGCAGATCAATCCCTGGTTCACCTTTATATGGGCATGATCTATGAAAAGCTTGGAAAGGAAGAAGCAGCCATCCCGGAATTTGAGAAATCGATCCAGATCAAGGATAATGTTGAGTCCCATTGGCATTTAGGCCAAATATATGAACAGCAGGGTCATTACCTGGAAGCTGTCTTGGAATTTCAATCTGTCATCGATTTGAATCCTGCCTGGAAAGAGAAAGTTGCCCCACACCTCGAACAGGCCAACTCACTTCTCGCAAAAAAGGGTGAACCGCTCACGGCCGGTTCAAAAGCCCGAGCGCCCGTGAGCGACAAACTTGCCAAAGAGATAGAGATATTCGTCCATTTATGGAAGGACGCATGGGAGAGGCAGGATTTTAAAAGGTATGTATCACATTATCACAGTGAATTTGCCCATAGAAACATGAACCGGGCCCAGTGGTTAAGGTATAAAAAAGCATTGTTTAAGGATCACAAAATCAAGAAAATCGAGGTCCAGGATATAAAAATCTCTGAATACAAAGGCCGCATCATTGTCTATTTTCTGCAGAAGTATGCCTCTGATAACCACACAGATATTGGGACAAAATATCTCTACTTAAAAGAGGAAGAAGGTCAATGGAAGATTATCCGGGAAGATTGGTTCCCTGTCAGGGAAGCGTGACGATCAGGCCCGGCCCACCTTTTTGAGAGATTCCTTTAGCACGCGGTAGAACTCTTCATTCTCTTTCAAGGATCGCACCAGGACCTTTTCAAGCTCATCTATGTCCTTCAGGTTAGCGACCAGGTTCACGCTCTTATTAAAGGCCATCATGTTGTCACCGGTTCTGAAACCCTGCCCCAAAAGGAGGACAAAGATATTCCGGCGGGTGTTCATCGGAAGGCGCTTCAGGTATTGCAGCACAAGGTTTGATTCAGGGCTTGCCCCATCAAAGTTTTCATCCAGCATGACCAAGTCAAAGACGTGAAATCGCATGAACTTCAGGGCATCCCGGGCTGATGCTGCCTCTGTGACGTGGTAGTCCATCTTCTGAAGAGTAGAACGTATCTTTTCTCTTATGCCTTTATCCTGCTCGCAGATCAAGGCCGTCTCAACCCCTTCTTCCACAAAATCAAAGGGTTTCTCAGAGGCGTCATAGGTATCTGAGGCCACCTCATCAAGGGGGGTCTTCGGGGTTGTGGTCGGTGTGGCCGCCTGGGCACCAGGTCGCGTGTCAATCTCTATCTTGCCCTTGCATTTTGGGCATTTGAGGGAAACCACCTGGCCCGCAGGTAGCTTTTCGTCTGGGATCTTAAACTTGGCCTTGCAGCTTTCACACAGGACTTCCATGGCTAAACCCCCTAACCCGAAATTCAGTTACAATTCCCTTTAAGAACTTAGGGGCTTCGCCCCAATTGGACACGCAGTGAAGCGTAGCGCTCATAGTGGAAGGTTGGAATAATGGAATATTGGGTTTAAAAGGTGTTTTGTTCTTACGCGCAGCGCAGGCGCT
>QMMN01000013.1 GCA_003647275.1 Deltaproteobacteria bacterium | reverse complement strand
GCAGTTCCTGGACGCGTTTCCAGACCTTCGCATCCACGATAGCGTCGTGCTCGCCCGGGTAGATCGTCCCCTTGTAGCTCACCTTGCCGATGTAGATGACGTTGGTGAGCAGGCGGAACAGCGTGTGCTTGGTAAAAGGCGAACCGCCGTGCGTGGTTCCTTTTTTCGTGATCCAGCGCTTGTTCCTCCACCCGCGGCGGCCGAGCTCGCGGACCACGGGAATGAGCGAGCGGTGTTCGAGATAGAGCTCGTAGATGGCATGAACCTGCGCGGCCTCTTCCTCGTTGACGACCAGTCTCCCGCCCCTGGGGTCTACGTCGTACCCCAGGACCGGCATGCCACCGACCCACTTGCCCTTTCTGCGTGCCGCGGACATCTTGTCTCTCGTGCGCTCGGAGATGATCTCCCGCTCGAACCGGGCGAACGAGAGCAGGATGTTCATGGTGAGCCGCCCCATGAAGTTGGTGGTGTTGAACTGCTGTGTCACCGATACGAAGCTGACACCGTGCTTCTCGAAGGTCTCCATGATCCGAGCGAAGTCGAGCAGCGAACGGCTCAGGCGGTCCACCTTGTAGACGACCACGCAGTCGATCTCACCGGCTTCGATGTCGGCCAGGAGCCGTTTGAGCGCCGGACGCTTCATGTTGCCGCCGGTGAAGCCGCCGTCGTCGTAGCGGTCGGTCAGGGCCCGCCAGCCCAGCATTCGTTGACTTTCGATATACGCCTCGGCAGCCTCCCGCTGGGCATCCAGCGAGTTGAATTCCTGTTCCAAGCCTTCCTCGTGACTTTTCCGGGTGTAAATGGCACAGCGCAGCGGCTTCTTCCTGGTGGAGGTCATGCCTGCCTGTGCGTTGCACGCAGACAGGTTGACGTTATCAAGCATTCTTGCCACCTCCGTTCTTTTTTCCGTAGGTCTTGTTCAGGCCGAAAAAGACCTTGCCGTTCCAACGGGTGCCGGTAATTTCCCGAGCCACCGCGCTGAGTGATCGAAAGATCCGGCCGTCGTATTCAAAGCCTTTTTCCCGGGCGATTTGCCGCAGGCGCGTCTTGGCGGTCTCGGACAGGCCACCGTAAAAGAGCTCCTGAATACGATAGGCAAGGCGTTTGACGAGGAACTGTTTCTTGTACCGGGGCGGGTCGCTGCCATAAAGGTCGAGCCACTTCTCGCGAAGTTGCTCCAGCGTCATATTCTGTAGCGTCGCCAGTTGCCGCAGGACGGAATTCCGGGTCCGTCCGCCGTTCTTCCCGTTGCGGGTTTGTTTTTGTAACTCATTCATACACAACTCCTTATCATGCGTTCCGGACGCGTTTGTCATGAATGAATGCTCTGTTCCCGCAACTAATCAAGTCCTTCTCCGGCAGTTCCGGAAGATTCTTCGATATCCTCCATACGCCCGCTGGAAGCGGCCTTGCGGACTTTCGAACGCAGCACGGCAACCGCCAGGATCGAGGCGATTGCCCCCAGTCTCTTTTCCGGGGAAAGGAGTTCGGACTCGGGAAATACATCCGCTTCAAGCGGGTCGGGATCGGTTGTTTGATGCTCGCCGTCCCTGGTTCGCCCCCTTCGGGCGCACCTTTGGTGCGTCCAAATCCGCTGTCCTGCGGATTTGTCAAGAGCAAAATCGGCATCCAACATCGTGACCTCCGGCTTGCGTGACCGGGTCGGTGTGGATGCCGGGAAACTCGCCGGACGGTTGGGATGCGGGTTCGCTGGCACCCACAACCGCCTAAGCTCTGCTTCCGGTCAGTTGTCTGGTTTCTAACTCTCAAGTCCGGGCGAAATGCCCGGCCCTGTCGATGGTTACATACCGAAGGCGTTCCCCGACTGTCGGAAGGGTTTTTTCATAAGACTTCTTGACCTGACAGGTATCAGGGCGTATATTACGGTTCCATTCCCGAGTTCGAAGAGCCTTCAGAAGAGACAATCCACGCCCTGGAGGCCGACCTTGACGATTGGTTCTCCAAGAAGCGGCGGGGCCGGGCGTCAAAGGTGTTCGTGTACGTGAAGCCCGACTTTGTCTGGTTCCTGGTTCGCCACGGAGAACCCTTTACCCGCGAGAGCATCATCAAAGACGGGGAATCTTCGAGCGTCTACTATCGCCCCGAGAAATACGATGTCCTCGTTTACAACCCGGAGACCGGGGAAATCCGCATGAACGCCCGATCCAAGGGTGAGAAGGAACTCTACCGCACCAAGTTCGGCCAGCATTTCTTTGGTGACAGCGAGTTCTTCAACGGCAAGAGCAAGTTCACCCTCGAGCCGCTGCGGGAGCGCGGCGAGGATTCCCTCCTGTGCGACGACATCGACGGGCTGGAGTGGGTGAGGCTCAAAGAGTTCCAGATCTTCCGTGGCGGTTCTCAGAAAGAAGTGGAGATCCGCAAAGCCGAGGATATCTTCGCGTCCTTGCGCGAGCGTGAACGGTCATTCCCCAACAGCGGTCCTATTATCAAGGCCAGCTTCCTGATCAAATTCACCGACTCCAAGACCGCTCGAACGGTCACCATAAGCTCCGGCAACAGGGCCGGGTTCAAGCGTGATGACGATGCTGACATCCTTGAGGACTGGATGACCAGGCGAGGGTTCATCATCGCGGATGCAGAGAACAGTGATGAGTGAACACGCGATCTGGAAATACCTGGAAGACTTACCCGGCCAGGCCGCAGAAAACAGAGAATCTGGGGGCAAACAGAGAATGAAAGGCGGGAAAAGAGGGAGAATCAGGCGGGTGGAGAACGGGTCCGGAAAGATGTGAAACGGGCGCAAACCCTTTGAAAATAAGGGGAAATAGAAAACCCGCCTGCCTGTCGGCAGACAGGTCGTCCCGGAGAATGACCCCGGAGAGACGGGTTGTCTTTTTTCAAATGGTGGAGGCGGCGGGAGTCGAACCCGCGTCCGACGATATTCCACATAAGCTTCTACATACATAGCCTGAATTTTCGGTTTCGCCTCTCAAGGCTCCTTCAGGCTGGATGCTTGAGAAGCTAGCTTGTTATAAATTCACCTCATGCGTAACAAGCAACCGAAAGAGGCTATCCTGCTCACCGGCGTCCTTTCTGGGTTCGCAGGAAAAACCCGGAAGGACGTTAGCCTGCATTAAGCGGCTAAGGCGTAATAATAATCGTCTGCGATTATTTTAGTCCCACCATTTTTACGAGCTGGTGGAGCTCGGTATGCAACCTATGCTTCCATATCCCCGTCGAAGCCGTTTCGCCCCCATGAAAAAGAGCAGCCATTGAAAGTAATGGTTGAACAGGAAAACGGTTCACCAATGCAGACGTCATGTATAAAAATAACCCATCCCCATCAAATTGTCAAATCTTTCTTTGCTCCCGTTTTGCCCGGTCCAATTCCCGCTTCTCCTCACGCTTTCTGATAGCCTCCCGTTTGTCGTATTTTCGCTTTCCTTTGGCCAGTGCCAAGGTGACCTTCGCCTTGCCAGCCTTGAAGTAAACCTGAAGGGGAACCAGGGTCTGACCTTTCTCTTTGACTTTACCGGTGAGGCGTTTGATCTCCTCCTTGTGCAGGAGAAGCTTCCGGGGGCGCAAAGGGTCATGATTTCCGTGAGCGGCAAAAGGATATTCCCCTATGTGCATGTTATAAAGAAATACCTCCCCACCCCGAACATTGGCATAGCTGTCCTTTAGGTTGGCCCTCCCAAGCCTCAAAGACTTCACCTCTGTACCCAGCAGAACCATGCCCGCCTCATATTCATCGAGGATAAAATAGTCGTGCCGGGCCTTGCGGTTCTGGCATATGATCTTGGTACCGTGCATCTAAGACGACCTCAGTCTGTCTCTTACGCCGCCGCAAACGTTTGCGATAGGATACTAATCCTGGCTCGGCTGGAAAAAGTCAGTCTTCGGGAATGAGGGTCCGTAAGTGTCCTGAATAAGATTTAACACGTCTGCCGCTGTCACCTGTTTAAGCGCCTCTTTCAAAAACTGCTTTGATTCTTTCAGAGATAGCATTCGTACCATCTTCTTTACTACGGGAATCGATATGGGGTTCATGCTAATGGCGTCGAGCTCCATGCCAAGAAGCACAGGTAGATTGACAGGGTCTCCGGCCATCTCACCACACATATAAACCTGGATGCCCGCTTCCCTGGCGGCCTCTACCACGCGTTGTATCATGCGTAACACCGCAGGATGAAGTGGCTGATAAAGATGAGCTACCTGCTTGTTGATCCGATCTATGGCCAGAGAGTACTGGATTAAATCGTTGGTACCGATGCTAAAAAAATCAACCTCCCTGGCCAGGACATCGGCCATAATCACAGCCGAGGGAACCTCGATCATGGCCCCAACTTCAATATCTGCCCTAAAGGGTACCCCAGCCTTATCCAGAGACTCTGCCGCTTCATTCAGCATCTGCTTGGCCTGAATGATTTCGTCCACCTCGGAAATCATAGGGAACATAATGCGAACATTCCCCAAATTGGCCGCTCTTAGGATGGCGCGAAGCTGGGTCTTAAAGATCTCCGGCGACCAGAGGCTGAACCTGATGGCCCGGAGCCCTAAGGCCGGGTTCATCTCTTCAGCCAATTGCAGGCCGCTGGCAAATTTGTCCCCGCCAATGTCCAGTGTGCGTATCGTGACCGTGCGAGGGGCCATGATTTCAGCCACATCTCTGTAGTTATCAAAAAGGTCCTGCTCTGAAGGAAGGGTGGGTCGATTCAGGTAAAGAAACTCGGTCCGATACAAACCAATACCGTCCCCACCATGGTCAATAACCGACACCACATCTTCCAATAAGCCGATATTGGCCATGACCATCAAGCAGAACCCGTCCGTGGTTTCTGCCGGCAGATGACTGGACCGGGTAATCATGGCCTGATACTGTTCAAACAGGTCCTTGCGTTCTTGATACCGGGTGAGGGTTTCCTCATCCGGATCAAGGATGACAACACCAGCGCTCCCGTCCACGATGAGGAGGTCATCGGTCTTAATGAGCTGTTTGGCATTGCCCAATCCCAGCACAGCAGGAATTTCAAGGGACCTGGCAATGATACCGGTATGGGACGTTTTGCCGCCCAGATCTGTCAAAAAGGCCTTAACTTTCTCCAGTTGCATCTGCGTTGTTTCTGCTGGCGAAAGGTCGTGCGCTACAACAATAACCCGTTTGTCGATATGTGAAATGTTGGAAGAGCCAGTGCCAAGCAAGTTCCCCAGAATGAGCTTGGAAGCATGCGTGACATCCGAGGCCCTCTCTCGAAAGTAGGGATCCGGCATCTTCTTAAAGATCGACTTGACCTCGTCTACAGCCATTTTCAGGGCCCATTCTGCATTCACGTTTTCACGCTCAATGTGCTCAATGGTCCCGTTATGGATCATCTTGTCCTTCAGAAGCATCATATGGGCATCAAGGATATAGATATGGTCCCGAAATTCCTCTGGCACTTCATCGATGACTCTTTGAAGCTGTCTCTGGGCCTTCTTGACCGCCCCCCTGAAGCGCCTTATTTCGGCAGCAATATCCTCGGGCTCAACAAAGCGTTTTTCTATCACATCGACATCTTCCTGCTCCACCAGATAGGCCTTGCCAATGGCAATACCAGGCGATCCGGCAATGCCCTGAAGTGTCAAGTTGAGCGCAGGCTTCACTACGTGTCTGGCTGTGCTATCAGACATCCCTACAGTTCTCCAAAACCGGTCTCAATCAATCGAGCGATGCGGTTCAATACCTTCACGTCACCTGGATCGGTGATCTTGACCACCAACTCCGTGCCGTGGGGACAATAAAGGGCCATGACGTCAAGGATGCTTGTTGCGTCCACCGCCTGACCATCCTTCACAATATAAACTTTAGAACGGGCGCCCTCGGCCAATTGGGCAATCTTGGCCGCAGCACGGGCGTGTAGCCCAAGTTCGTTTATAATGATGACATTTCGACGTAATTTCATATGGACCGTGGAAGGCGTCCAGAAATTCTTTATTATAGCCTTTCTGTTTTACATCTCAAAGGCAAAAATCTCATCAACCAGTCTCCAAAGTGTCTAAAGTCAGCTAACATACTTAAAGTTAAAGGATAAAATGTACCTCCTCTGAACTGTTAACTTTAGATTACTTTCCCTCTCGCCCTGTATCGTTCGTGATAGAGCTTCGCCTGGTGCATGAAGGCCTCCAGGCGGGTGAGTATGTTTGTTTCTTTCTGGCCATCATATATCGCATTGAGCACGGGCAGATACTTGTAAGCCCTTAAGGCGTTCTTGAAGATCGGCACCGTAATATTGCCAAGCATGCAGTTGAGCACAAACAGGTTACAGATGCCGCATATGCCTGAATCAGCAAAGCGTCTGACCCGAGTGGTCAGAGTCGCCAGAATAGGATCGATATTATAATGAATAAAGGGTTCGCACTCCCTGAGTATCGTGGGAACACTAAGCATGCCAAAAGGCCGAAGCGCTTCATCCAAGCACCCTTCCATGCGGTTTACCCAGAACTTTACCCATTGGTTACGCATCATGTAATAGAGGGCAGAAATCAGCTTTTTCTCTTGGAAGCGATTCCCGGCATAGTAGTGTTCAGAAAACAGCATGTAGCAATTCGTCACTGTCATCCCGTGGAGCTTCACCTCAGCGCCAAGTCTTTCAAGGGTACGGATAAGGTTATGGTTGGCCCAAGCGTTTAAAACCGTGTAGAATTCCCCTACAATGCCTATGGTGGGACGCTCTTGGGATTGGTCCACAGGAACGGCCTGTAAGGCCTTCAACCCTCGCCTCAGAGCTTCAAACACCGGGCTGTGCCCCCAGCGACGCCTCCCATTAGGCTGGGCAACGGCTCTGGCTATATCCCGGATACCGGTCTCATAAACCCGATCGGTCTCTCCTGGATTTTTTTCATACGGACGGACATGAAGCCGGAGTCTTTCCAACACCTCAGCGGCCATCCATCCTTGCCACAGCAGCTTGGTAAAGCGCAGGCCAAACAGGCCGGAAAACTCGTCTAAACGGGTCGAGGTGAGGGGTGCAACAACCAAAACCTGAGACAGCCCCATACGCCTGAAAAGATCGGCATGCCCTATACTATACTGAGAAAACCTGCAGGCCCCATCGTAGTTCTGCATCAATATGGCCGTCCGATCCGGATCAAACCCCGGCTGGCGGGTCAACTTCACAAACTCTCCACAGGTGACGATAAAGGGATGGCACTCCCGGCTGGAGGTAACCTGCCGGCCAAGGTACTCAGTCTCATCATCCGGCTTTGGGAGTACGCTGGCCTCCAGGCCGATAGCCTCCAGAGCAGCCTGGACCACAGTAGAAAAGGCAAGAGAGACGTAAGGAAAATAGATAACCCGATTTTCCAGGCGTCGCATTAGGGCCGGAGCCGGGCTCCAAGGATCTATTGTCCTTGGCTCTCCTTTGATCACCAGATGGAGCGGGCAGGGTGCCGGCTTTGGCTGTCTGGGTGGTGGATCCAGGGTATCCAAAAAGGCCTCAATGCGTGTGACCATGCCTGCGTCACCTGTGTGGTCATCCACTTCCAGGACCAGGTGAGGCTTACCTGAAATCTCGGCTTCCATATATTTCATGAAGAAAGAATCCGGCCCGCACCCAAAGTTCGTCAGCAGTACCGGGAAAAGGCGATCATCCCCCCGCATCAGGATAAGGGCCTTCATAAGTTCACGGGTATTATCCCAAACCACGTTGTCATAGTGGGCAGGAAGTGTCACGTCGCCAAGAGGAAGCATGTCGTAGGGTATGGTTAAATGCCCGGTGCGCCTCAGCTTCCTGGCAAGGTGTAGGTTCAAGCCCTCGTCAAAGATATTGTGACACTTGCCCAGCAGGACCAAAGCTTGCTGATCAGCTCTTATGGAAGCAAGGATCTCCTTACCGCGTATTTGTCGCCACCGGTCAAAGCGATGCTGAGCCTTATGGGCTGCGGCCGTGGCTTCCTTAATCTCTATTGTGCCATGCCCAAGGGACCTGCCCAGCGCCATAAGCGTGCGGTCAGTCTCATGCTCCGGGCGACTCCGGTACAAAATCGGTGTAAGTAATTTCACCTTGGAACCCATCGATGACCGCACCATATACGGTATGGACTGGATATAAGGACAATTAAAACTGCGGAGCCCCTGGTCAGTGGGTTGCTTGTGGTCCACTTCGCACGCCAGCAAGACCCTCTCAGCACCCTTTCGGATAAGATCATGTATATGGCCATAAACGGTCTTCACAGGATAGCAGGTCTCTGATGGAACGCAGGAAAGCCCTTCCTGAACTAATGTCTTGTTCGTCCTGTCCGAGACAACCACTCGATAACCCAAGGCCTTGAAAAAGGCATGCCAGAAAGGAAGATACTCATAAAACGTCAGGGTTCTGGGAATACCAATGACCGGACCCGTCCCCTTCCCTGTGCCATTCTCCTCATCAAGGCCTTCCATGAGGCGGATATTGCGTTCCCTGAACAGATCCGGAAGGTGACTGTAAAGGGCGCGATCAGAGACCCTCTCATACCGGCCGCACAGGCTGCCGTAATAAGAGCGAAGTGTACCTTCTATATAAATCTGATGGACCCGGCAAAGATTCGGGCACTTTTGGCACTCAAAGGTTTTCACTTCATACGGGCGATCTTTTAAATAAAATCCCGCAAAACGGGTGGCGGCTGGCCTGCGGTCCCTGGCTACCAATGCTGCACCCAGGGCACCGGTGACATTGTGATGTTCAGAGGTGGTCAAGGGCTTGCCCAAAATGTTTTCAAAGGCAGCCGCAACACTCTGGTTGGCAGCTACGCCCCCTTGAAATACAATGCGCCTGCCGATTTTCTTGGTTCCAACGACCTTCTCCAGATAGTTGTGGGAAATGGCGTAGGAGAGCCCTGCAGTCAGGTCACTTATGCTATAGCCCGCCTGTTGGTGATGAATGAGATCCGATTCCATGAATACCGTACAGCGCGCACCAAGATCGGCCGGTGTCCTGGAGGTAAAGGCGAGATCACTGAATGCCCCCTGGATGGGTACCCTCAGACGAGCCGCCTGCTCCTCCAAAAAGGAGCCGGTCCCTGCCGCGCAAACCTTATTCATCTCAAAATCAACGACTCGTCCCTGTTCACACCTGATGTACTTGGAGTCCTGGCCGCCAATCTCAATAATCGTATCGACCTCTGGGTCCAGATGGATGGCCGCACGTGCCTGGGCCGAGATCTCATTGATGACCACGTCTGCCCCCACAAAATCGCCAATAAAATAACGCCCGCTTCCGGTCACACCCACACCGCGAACACAGACTCCGGAACCCACCTGTCGGGCCATCTCCTCAAGCCCGGCTCGCACGGTCTCAACCGGTTCTCCTCGGGTGAACCAGTATTGTTTGGCCACAAGGCGCCCCTTGCTATCAACGAGCACAATATTCGTACTGGCTGCACCCACATCCACACCTAAGAACACTTCGAGGCGGCTCTCCGGCTCGATCCCATAATAGTGATCCACGGTCTCCTGATGGGCTTTTGGTGGACTCAAGGGTTTCAGGTGAGCCACACGTGGCCGATCTTGCCCTCTTTCAATCGCCGCCTGGACACTTTGAATCAGGCGGTTTACTGGCACGGTCTGACCGGTGTCCTGCGTGCCGGCCATCAGGGCCGAACCCAGAGCGCCCATGATAAGGAAATGCTCTGGAATGATGAGGGCCCCCGGGCCAAGGTCTAAAAGGTCTTCAAAGGCCTTGACCACACCCGGGTTGGCTGCCACACCCCCCTGAAATACAATCGGTCTTGGAAAGGGTTTCCCCTTCCCGAGGTTGGTCACAAAATTTCGGGCAAGCGCATAGCACAGCCCTGCAACGATATCTGCCTTTGGGGTCCCTTCCTGCTGAAGGTGGACCATGTCGCTCTTGGCAAAGACACTGCATCGTCCAGAAATTCTGGCCGGATGACTTGAGCAAAGGGCCAGGGCGCCAAAATCCTCAATATTGATGCCAAGTCGATGGGCCTGCAGGTCAAGGAACGATCCCGTGCCGGCAGCGCAAACCTCATTTAAGACATGGTCTGTAATAACCGGCTCTCCTGTGTGCGGGTCCCGATCCAGAAAAATCAGTTTGGAATCCTGCCCGCCAATTTCAATAATGGTTCGAGCCGCGGGGTAAAAGTAACAGGTCGCCTTAGCCTGAGTGACAATCTCATTAACATCCGGGACCCCGAGGATACGGCCCACCAGCTTGCGCCCGCTCCCTGTGACGATGATCCCGTCAAGGCCTTTAAAATCCCTCCCCAACGCCTCAAGGCAGTCCCGAAGGATGATCAGTGGGCGGCCATTCGTGCGTCGGTATATGGCGGCCCTCATGTCTGCCGCCTCATTGATAATGACGATGTTCAGGCTGACGGAACCAAGATCGATGCCCATGTATAATTTGGTATTTGGCATGATTGTCTAGCCACCTCATATCGATTGGGGAGCTACGTTGAGTGACTAAAGTGAGCTAAAGTTGATGACTCAAACTTTACTTCACTTTAGGTATTTTAGGCATTTTGCGACTGAACTTTTACCATGCCTTCCTTCTCTTAACAAGCCCGAAAGACTTTGACAACTTCCCTGCTAACTGGTAAATATAATATATCATCCTGTAGCAAGGCAGAAAGCTGCAGGGGAGCCGACATTAAGCATTATTTTCCCCTCACCTGGCAAGAGGGGGGATTGAGGGAATGGGGAAAGAAGGGGGATGAAGTACCAAGCAAACCTTGTAGCAAGGTTTGCAACAAATCATGCAGAGAGGTTCGCTGGCAGATGTTTAGATGTAAACATAGATACTCCCATTCGTAAAAATCATTATCAACAATAAAGGGGAGGGCTCGTTATGTCAGAAGAGGTTCTCATCTTCGGAAAAGACACCTGACCTTACACCACAGCAGCCCGGCAGGTCTACGCCAAGGCAGGCAAGCAAGTCAAATATTTAAATGTTGTGGCTGATTCAAAACAACTCGAAGCCATGCTTCAACACTCGGGCGGCAAACGCAGGGTCCCTGTGATCGTGGAGGGAGAACACGTTACGTTAGGCTTCAAAGGTAAAACGTGAGGTGTTTAAGGACGGATTCGTTCCCGTGTGGACGGAAGAACTTTTTGCTATGCTCCACAGCCAACGGTGTTATGGGAAAAAGGCGTAATGCGCGTTGTTTAAAGTGACAAGACACGAATTTAACCGGGCTTTGAGGGGTCTGTCTCTTCAGTATTGTCCTCTGTCTGCTGCAAACCCGAGTTCATCCCTTTGGCCGCAATGATCGTGTCTGCGGGCGAATGTGCATCTTTTGAATTGAGCGGCGTAACGCCCCCGTTTAGTCTGCCACCTGCTTCGACCGTTAGGTTCTTACAAATAATCTTACCCAAGAAGTGACCTGTATTCAATATCTGCAGGCTCTCACAGGCCGTAATATCACCTTCAAAATAACCGCGGATGATCATCTCACGGACATTGGCCTGAGCAAAAACACGACTTCCTGGAGCCGTAACCACCTGATCGCCAATAAGGGTCCCTCGCACTGTGCCGCATATGATCAGTTTTCCCTTGACATTGAGGGTCCCCTCCATTTCAAAGCCCTTATCAATAATGGAAAGGCCCTCTTGTTTATCCGCCATGATATGTGCCTTCTACCAGATCTAGAATGACTGAACCGAGTCCGATGTGCTCTCGATGAACCACAATTTTGTACTGTTTGTCTTGAGGGTCGATGCCTTCTGAGCCGTGGGTCCAGGGAAAACCCACACCACCGGAAAAAAGGCAAAAGCTTGTGTCGGCTCCTTTCAAGAAGGCCTGGATCCCCACATTTTTCTGGATATTTGTCTTGATGTCAAGGATCCTGATGGCATCCCCTGGACGAATGGCCAGCGAATCATTCGGGAAGAGGCACTGTTTCACGCCACCATTCACTTGCAGAATCACATAGTCAAATACAGGATCTGTCAGGTCAATGAATAGTCGTCCCAACACAGTATCTCCATGCTTGACCACGGTCTGGTATTGCTCCCCCTTGCCGCTCAGAGAATACCGCTGCCAGAGGTCACGTCCTGTATGTATCACATACCCACGATCTTCCCCTGTGTTGTTGCGGGGATTTCCAACAAACCCCTTAAAATTCACAACGATCTTTGAAGGATCTTCCAGGTTCGTGGTCACATCAACCAGCTCAAATCTGTCCCCTTTTATCAATTTCACGTGGGCGTTGTTCATAAATAGATGCTCATCGCCGTTGATCCTTGCCCTGAAAAACAACACCTCTGGCACTGCAGAAACGATATGAACCTGAGATTTGGAGGCATCAAGGGAAATCTTGATCATGCCGCAAGGGTGATGATCCTTGCGTACGACAACTTGGGTGGGACGGGTAATTTGAATCGGCTTATTCACGTCGTTGACCGCCCCATAACCGAGTATATCAGCGCTAAGCCCGCGTTTGTAATTGGCCTCAATATGAGAGATGTTGACCACATCCCCAGGACTGATCCGCAAGGTGTGTCCATTTGGAACAGCAAAGGGCATGTTGTTATTTACCGCAAGGACCACATACCGCATGACCGGGGGATCCAGATAGATACCAGGGGTCTCCGGAATGATGCCGAACAGATCCATGAAGGCATTGATGGCAAGATTGTGATGGCGCACTTTCGTCTCCAGAGGGAGAGACTTGCTGGTCTCAATGCCAAATGCCGGTATCCCGCATCGATAAAGGGCATAATAGGTTGCAGATTTACGTTGTTCGGGATGCGGTGAATCAGGGTCTCTGGTCCGGTGATTGTTGAAGCGGAACCGATGGCCCGGCTCCTTTATGTGCACGTTCATCCGGTCTATCACGCGCCGCGCCATGTCCCCTAAATGTAAGGTCTCGCCAGTTTCAGGAACCGTGTAAGTCTCGCAATCAGCAATGATCGATTGCCCGAACCGGTTGGGATTCCTCATCGGGCTTTCCCAGCGTTCTGAAAAGAAGCCAGAGCCGTCATGGAGATTTAGGAGGCAGTCGCTCTCTCCAATCAGCTCCTTGAGTATAGCGACAATCTTTGCCTCATAATTCGTCTCCGAGCTTTCGGCAAATTTCCGGTTCATATCCTCATTGATTTGACGACGATTGAGCACAATGGAATAAAAATTTGCCCTCGGCACCACAATGAGATTCCCTTTAGCCAGGGCCATATCCGCATACAGGTCTGCTGACAGAAATGCCCCGGGTTCGTTTCCCTGGCTGCCTCCTATCAGAAGCAGGGTCTTGCCCGGCTTCTGACCGTATATCCTATAAACATGGAGTTCATAATCAGTTCCCTGAAAATAGACATCATGGATTCGTTTGGCCCATCCCGTATTGGGGATCAAGAAAAGGACAAAGAGGAGATAAAGGACCCGCCTTGCCCGCCCTGTACCCGAGTCTTTGAATGTAGAAAATCGAAGCTTCATACTTTTATGATTCAAATACCTTGTCCACCTCAAAAACTTTTTCCACGAGGAGATCGCCGGTATTCGCATACACGTAAACCGTAGCGGTGGTGAAGCGGTCAATCGCACTCACACCCGTCAATGTACCATGAACAACCATAAATCGGGCAATGGAAAAACGCTGCCCCCTTTGAAAAAGAGTGGGCCTCCCATCTTTCAGAGGAGTCCATGGGAATGCCTTAGGGGACTCCCCTGAGCCCTCTTTGGGATTGAGAACAACGAAGGTATGCCCTGAGATCTTCATGCCTTGGGGATCAATATTTCTCAGGAGAAACTCACATTTCAAAGCATTATCTTCCGGGTCTTGCCTTATTTTGAAGTTTTCAACGGACATCCTTGCCGGGCCCGGAGAGACCTTTTGGACGGTTTCCCGTGTCTCGGGTGCTGGGGCCGGAGATACCGGACCAACCGATTTTGCCCCTTCTTCCCCCTCTGGTTTATCGGCTGTGGGCTCTTGCACGGTGGCCGCCGGTGCTTCATCAGTTTGCTCGGCCTTGCCCTCAAGCACCATTAAACGAACCAAGGCCTTTTCCCTTTCCCTCTCGGCAGCTTTAAGGCCTGCTGTAAGTGTGTCCAACTCCTTTTTCAACTGGGTGTTTTCCATGCAGACCGAGTTGTAAGAAACCACCCAATAAATAACAATAGATAAACTCGCAGTAACGCAAACTGTCAGGGCAAGCACCAATGGTTTGCTTAGGCGAAAAGAGACGATCTTGCCAAGATCACCGATTAAAAGGACTGTCCAGTGCCTCGGTGCTTTATGCATATGGCCGGGTTTTTTTACTTGCGAACCCTGCGCCAGGTCTCTCGATAAATTTTCCATGCTCCTCCCGTGCGTTTAAGTCGGAGGCGCTTGATGCCCACAGACTCATACCCGCTTGAATCGTATCGCTGTAAAAATGTCGCCGTACTTCGCTCCGGCCCCTGCTGGATTTCCAGATCTTCAATCGAGACTCGGATTGCGTCATAGCGTTTGTTCAGGCCCTCTTTATAGCGGATCCAGGCCTTGAGATTCATGCCTCTGGACCAAAAATCTTCGGCATAGCAGGCACGATAACGTCTGATATCTTTGGAACTCCACGCCTCAGCCCATTCTGCAACCAGATCAGAAATGGCCCTGTGGTCTCTGCGGAGCCGGTCCAGGCGATTAAGGGCCATTACCAGTGGCCTATCAGCCCCTTGGTCCAAGACGCTCGGCTGGTATGTCTCCCCCAAAATTTTCCAGGTCTTTCCATTCTTTTCCAGGAAGAGTTTTTTGGTGCCCGCAGTGATCACGTGGTGATCCAGGGAGACGACTTCATCAAACAGCGCCACAACACAAGGGTTCCCTCTTACCAGAGTCAGGTTTCGAAGTCTCATGTCAAAGGGAATTTGGGCATGATGCCAAGCGGTGCGAATCCCATCCCATGCCTCCCATAAGGTGTCAAGATCTGCAGAAGGTTCGCTATAACATGCGCGATATTTCGCCCTGTCTCCTATGACAAAAGCGGTTTTCCAGACCTCCAGGAACCCCTGGAGGCTTTCTTTGTCTGCCAGTTGACTATCGGCTGGTACCATGTACAGCTTTTGGTTTATGATGATCGGCGTACGGTTTAGAGAGATATATCGAGCGAGTATTTCCAGATCATCATTATCCATCACCACGCAGCCGTTTGAATCTCGGGACTTGATCGGCTTGTTGGTTCCATGAAGCCAGATATTATTCCCGCCCCGGTTCAGCTTCCGATCCAACAGATTGGGGTAATCCATGACAAAGGCCCTGTTGCCGTAAATGGGGCTCAACTCCCTCTTGTTAAAAGCTTTAGTAAAAAAATAAATCCCTTCGGGGGTCTTTCGATCTCCAGATTTTTCCTTGTTGCCTCTCACTTCCCCAGTGGAACAGACAAACCGGTGCTTTAGGGCGAAGGTTTTCTCGTATTCGTAAACCATGACACTCTGGGTGTCTTTCTCCACAAGAATCGCATAGCTCGGGCCATTATCCGAACTGAGACTGACAAGTGAATCAGGGATGAGTTGGCCCTGCAGCAGATGCTGCTCGGAAGCCCCCGAGGCGAACGCCACAGGAAACAGCGTGAAGATCAACAAAGATTGCGCAACCAATACTCGTATGACACGAGGAACCTTTGAAGCAAAGGTCACCACAAAGATCATGTTCATTCCTCGAACTAATTCCACCTCCTTCTATCATCGATCTTTTTGTAATCTTCAGGCAGTGTGCCCCTCTCAATGAATGTGACCTTTCCGCGAACCCGCATGCTGTTTGGAATAGCCGATTCAATCCGCTTGGCCAACGCCTCGGTGGCCTCAACACCCTCCTTAAGCTCAATCGCAAAGGTCATCTGATCTACATGGGCCTCCCGGGTCACCACCACCTGATACCGGCTAATCTCAGGAAACCTGGCCGCCACTTCATCGGCGTTGTCCGGATGAATAAACATCCCCTTGACTTTGGTTACCTGATCCAGGCGTCCCAGGATCTTTACCAGGCGGTTGGCCGTACGCCCACATGGGCAGGGCTCATCTGTAAAATAGGACAGGTCTCCTGTACCAAACCGAATCATGGGATAGACTTGGTCAAAGATTGTGGCTACGACCTCCCCGGTCTCACCAGGTCCAAGCTGACGCCCTGTCTCAGGGTCCACGATTTCTACAATACAGTTGTAAGGAAAGTGCATGCCATTTTTGTGGTAACATTCAAATGCCAAGCATCCCACGTCAGCTGTGCCGTATCCCTGGCGAACAATCATACCAAAGGACGCCTCCAGTTCATTGCGGAGAGAGTCAGGTAGCATTTCGCCAGCCACGAAGCCAACCTCCAGATAAAGGTCCTTTTGTAAGTCATAACCCACTTCCCGAGCCTTCTTGGAGATATTCACCAGAAAACTCGGGGTGCCAACATATCCAGTAACCTTCAAGTCGTGCATCATACGCACTTGAAGCTCAGTGTTGCCAACACCACCCGGCGTTGCAATGCACCCCAGCCTGTGAAGGGCATCCTCAAACCAGAAGGCAGGGGGTACAAGGTGATAACTGAACGTAATCTGGCCGATATCCCCCTTCCGAAAACCAGCTGAAAAAAAGGCCTGGGTCCAGCGATCATTCTGGCTGTGAATCTCTTCTGGTTCATAGATGGGACCTGGAGACATGCAGATCCTTTTCAGACGATTCCAGGGCACACCCAGAAAGCCGCCAAACGGCGGGTCTTGCTGCTGGAGTTGGGCCAGCTCGTGCTTATGGGTAATAGGAAGTCTCTCTAAGTCTTTGACGCACTTTATGTCATCAGGCTTTGTGTTGGTGCTATCAAGTTTTTTCCTGATAGCAGGAGCGTTTTTATAGGCGTATTGAACTATTTTCTGAAGCTCGGCATTCTGGTAGGTCGCTCTGTCTTCCGGTGAAAGGGTCTCAAGGGTCTGGTTATAATAACCGGATGTGCGATCAATCCTCGCCGTCATGAATGTCCATCTCCGCAAAGTACAATTAAAGTCTATCGTCCATCAGCTGCGCTGCTCGTTACGTCACTCGTCTGTCGGTTTGCATCATTTTTCAGAACCATTTAACGTGAACCGAACGCCGACACAAAGTGAAGCTTTGCGCTAAACGCGCCGCGCAACCATTCGACCAATACGACATAAGACGCGTGCATGTTCTGTTCCACATGAATTGGTACATCTCCAGGCCTTGGCACACAAACAAAATCAACGGTCTCCAGACATGCACACGTCTTATGTTCTGGGATTACTCCTGAGGGAATGTACCGCTAAAAGTGACCACGGACGTCAGACCATCCGCTTTGAAAACGGCCGAACCCTCCTTTACATAGATTGGAAAGGAGAACTCAGGGGCTCCAACCCACCACGCCTCTAGTTGCTTAAAAGCGCCTCCAGCACCAACACCCATCCCCTTTTCCTTTAACTTAAACCCACCAGTGACCAGCAGGCTTAGCAGGGATTGTCTGCCGTCGAACATGGCATGGACCCGCACCTGGTTGGTCTTGCCTGCGGGGACCCACTGAGTCTCCATGGAGCTGACCGTATTGAGATCAAACTCCTCAAAGGCGACCGTAAACTTGAGATGCTCCATCATCACTGGATAGGGATTGGGGTTTTCAATATCAAAGATGAACGCAAAATCCAATGGTGCCCCATAGTCGCCCGCCTTTCCCTTGGTGGGCTGTACCTTCTTGGAAAAGTACCACCATCCCCAGTAGTGAGCCAGCTCTACCGAATTCAGAGTAACAACCGGGGTCTTAAAATTTTGCTCGGTCGGCGTCGGCACTGTCGCGCAGGCGAACAAAAACGCCCCAAGCACAATGACAACAAAACCTGTCGGTATGATTGATCTCTTACGCATATTATACCTCCCTACTGCATTTTAGGGCTAAGTAAGCCATCGTTTTCTTCGCTTGTAGTGTTTTACGTCCCGAAAACTCTTTCGGCCCCCAACATCGGTCAGCCCGAGGTAGAAGTCCTTGATGTCCGGATTCTCCCGGAGCCTTTCTGCCGTGTCATCCATGACGATACGGCCATTTTCCATAACATAGGCATAGGGAGCCACATTGAGGGCAAGTTTGGCATTCTGCTCTACCAAGAGGATCGAGATATTCTCCTCCCGATTGAGACGGGTGATAATGTTAAAGATTTCGTGTATCAGGAGAGGCGCAAGCCCCATGGAGGGTTCATCCAGGAGAATCAGCTTGGGGTTGGTCATCAACGCACGGCCAACAACGGTCATCTGCTGCTCTCCGCCGCTGACAAAGCCAGCGATCTCATTCCGCTTTTCTCTTAGCCGCGGGAAGTAGTTATAGACCATTTCCAGCCCCTCTTTGATAGACCTGCCGTCCCGTCTCAGGTGCGCACCCACCTTGAGGTTCTGCTCTACAGTAAGGTGTTCAAAGACTCTGCGTCCCTCGATCACCTGGACGATGCCCATCTTGGCGATCTTTTCGGCACTCAGCCTGTCGATGCGCTCGCCCATAAACTCAATCGACCCGTCGGTGACTTCCCCGTTTTCATGTTTCAACAGGCCGGAGATCGCCTTCAGGGTCGTACTCTTTCCGGCCCCGTTGGCCCCAAGGAGGGCCACAATCGACCTTTTCGGGACCTCGATGGAAACACCCTTGAGAACCAGAATGACCTCGTGGTACTTGACCTCAATATTATTGATCTTTAAGATCGGTTCTTCTCCTGCCAAGCCTCAGACCTCCGTTGGAATTGGCAACAAGGTTTATTCGTGCCAATGACTCAATCACGCAACCGGGTATGTATTGCTACCACCCGATCCACTCGTTAGCCCATTTATCCGGCCATCGACTTTTCAGATCTACCTTTTCAAGGGCATTGAACTTGCCGTTTCTATATTCATAGACATTGATCACCGTTTGACATCGGTGATCTGTGGCTGTGAACGAGACGGGGGCTAACCCTAAGCCAATCTCAAGATCTTTCATGCTCTCAAAACCCTGCTTGAGAATCCCTGGACCAGTCAGGTTCCCGGCCTTGTCTGCCCGTTTCATGGCCTCTGCAAGTCCCAACACACTGGCCCACGCTTGCACTGTGTGGATAGTCCTTTTCTCCATGGGAATCCCCGGATTGTATCTCTTCGCATATTCCACAACCTTGTCCATTAGCGGAACATCCTCGCCGAAAAAAGCCCACGGGGCGCTTCCCATGGCCCCTTCAGCCGCCTTGCCGGCCAAGCGAGGTAGATTCTCGTCATAGCCCCAGTTAACGATGATGTGGTCGGCCCCCAGGCCCAGCGAGTAAGCGTCCCTCAAGGTGGCTGCGACGCTCATGACGGTATTGGTATGCAAAAGAACGTCAGGCTTGAACTCTTTTAAGCCCAGGACCTGGCTCTTGGTGTCTATGGCAAAGAGTGACACGTCCTGGTCCGGTCCTATTTCAAATCCGAGCATGTTGGCTTGATCCTTGGCAGCCTTGATGGCTGAGCTGCTGAAAGGAGAAGCGAACATATAGCAGCAGGCAATCCGGGGTTTCCTATTTCCATAATCCTTGTGATTTGGCCACTTCTTGTCAAACCAGGCGGTGATTAATCCACGCGCCTGACTGGAATAATCCGAAGAAAAGAAAAGGTTGTATGGCGTTTTTTCAGGATTGCACAAATGGCCTGAATAGGAGGCCGAGACATACGGGATTTTGTCTCTGGCTACCGTGGGTGCCAAGGCTTCCGTATCCCCGGTCCCCCATCCCAGGATGGCAACGCACTTGAGTCGTTTGAAGAGGTTGTACTTGGTCAGAGCTTCGGGAATGCGATAGCCATAATCAAACTGATAGAGCTTGATCTTCTTGCCGTTGATGCCTCCCATATCATTCACGTAGTGGATGGCCTCAGCAATGCCCAGGGCATAATCCTTGCCAACGTCTGAGGTAGCCCCGGTCATATCGTTCAGAGCCCCGACAGTGATCGTTGCAGCCCAGCCCGTGGAAAAGCCCACAAGGATAGCCACGGCAAAGAATGGTACCAAGACCTTGAACCATATATCTTTCATCCTCATAATCTCCTCCCCTTTTCAGTAGAAAAAAGGCTTTCCAATATACCCTTACCTAAATAGACGCATCATCCCCCCCTTCTAGTACGAAAATGGCCATAGATTGAAATAATTCTTGATTTGCCACCAGCGGTAGGCCAGGCCATTAGGTTCAAAAATCAAAAAGGCACAAATGGCCAGGCCAAAGGCGGCCTCCTTGATAAACAAAAAGTCCATCAACAGCTTAGGATACGTGTCAGCAAGAGGCATGATGGCCAATTGCAATAGCTCCATGACCACCACCATGAAGATGGAGCCGAAGATGGCCCCATGTATGGAGCCCACTCCTCCGATAAGAATCACGCCCACCAGCCACAGGGACCAGAACCAGGGGAAGTGCTCGGGACTGATGGCCGCCAGGTTGCTGATCCAGAAGGCCCCTGCGATCCCGCCGATAAATCCGGCCACAAAAAAGGCCAGGAGCTTGTACTTGACAATATTAATCCCCATGACCTCAGCAGAAATATCATTGTCTCGGATCGCCACCCAGGCCCTGCCGGCCCTGGACCGGAGGAGGTTGGCTAAACCGATCACACACATGATCACCAAAATAAGCATCATGAAATAGACCTTTTGGTCGCTATCAATAACCCATGGTCCGATCTTGATGGTTCCAGGCGGTAAGGAAAAGGCCTGGCCCCGACCTCCGATCTGGCTCACATACTGCGTAATAACAAAATCAACGGTAATGAACTGGGCTGCCATGGTTGTTAAAATCAGGTAGAATCCTTTGACCTTGGCCGAAGGGAGACCAAAGAGGACACTCCAGATGCCGGCGACGACCGCAGCAATGACGATGCTGATGGGATAGGCAATACCCCAATCTATCAGAAACTTGGGCCACGGGAACTCCAGGATAAGTAAGGTGCTGGTGTAGGCGCCTACCGCAAGAAATGCGGCGTGACCGAGGGTAACCTGGCCGCAATAACCGATCAAAAGCTGTACCCCTAAAGCCCCTAGAATCGTGTAGCCAATCTGATTGCAGACGCTGATCCAATAGGCATCTGCAAGTAGAGGAATCACCACAAAGACGAGCAGAAAGAGCAGGATCATCTTTCCCTTGACAAATTTCGTTTGCCACCATGCATGATCCTGGGGATAGTTTTCATGGTAAACTCCGCATGGGAGAAATGTTGTTGACATAAGGTTGACTCCATCAGTTTAGTGCCTAAAGTTTGAAGTGTCTAAAGTGAGCTAAAGTTGAGGAATGCGCTTTCAGCGCAGTCAATTTTGAAAATGGACGACGAAGCGTTCTCATGCAATATCTACCCCTATTGGGAAAAGTATACAAAATTGGCAGAATACCTTAACTTTAGGCACTTTAGCTCACTTTAGGCACTTGGGTTTTTCACACCCGTTCAATCCGCTCCCAGCCCCAGAGCCCGTATGGTTTAAAAAGCAAGAAAACAGCCATAAAGACAAATGGGGCGATCTCTTTCACACCCCCTGGAAAGTACCTATCCAGGTAAGCCCCGCTCAGGTTCTGCAACACACCAATAATTATGCCGCCCATGATGGCTCCAGGCACTGAATTAAGGCCGCCGAGCACCACTGCCGGCAGGACCAGCAGCCCGAGGTAGCCGACGGAAATATTGAGTCCGTTAATATTCCCTAAAAGGGTGCCTCCAACGCCAGCAGCCATGAACGCAATGGCCCAGGCCGTTGCATAAACAAAGCGGGCACTCACGCCAAGGGACAGCGCTGCCATCTCATCATCGGCCGTGGCCTGCATGGCAAGACCCCATCGGGTGTATTGAAAAAAAACCACAAAGATACACAGAAGAATAATGGCGGCTACAAAGCTCCATAGATAAACCTGGCCGACAATCAATGGCCCAATGTGGATCGGCTCCAATGGAAAAACAGGCGGCGTGAATACCCGGGTATCGGTTCCCCATATGAGTTCCACGATCCCCCGGAAGAAAAAAGATAGCCCTACAGTGACCATGATGACCGTCAGGATCGGTTCGCCAATGAGTCTGTCAAGGAAAATTCTTTCGGTTAAGATCCCCAGAATAAACCCAATGATCAGCGAAAAAAGGAGGGCAAGGAGAAAGGGGATGCCCATGGAATAAAAGCTCAGGGACACATAGGCACCGATAAGGGTCAGTTCTCCCATGGCGAGGTTCAGCACGCCTGAACACTTGTAAATAAGCACCCATCCGAGGGCTATGAGGGCATAAATACCACCCACCATGATACCCGTAGTGAGGGTCATTAAAAAAAGTTCCATCGGGTTTTCTCCTGGTTAGTCATTAGTCATTGGTCATTAGTAACTAGTGTCAATAACCGATGCCAGATGCCGGATATTTGAAAACGGGCAACACACATTACATCCGGTATTTGCCGGCCAAACCAGCGACCAATGACCAGTGACTAATGACCACTCACCTTCCGTATGTGAAGATCGGTCTTGATATGGATTTTCCGTCCATCTTCGTAAGTAATGGTCGTGTCAACATGCACAACATCGGCATCTGAATAAAGGGCGTCTACAATTTCGTGATACCTTTTTTCCACAAAGGCTCGGCGCAATTTCCGGGTCCTCGTCAGCTCATCATCATCCGGATCAAATTCCTTGTATAGGTTAACAAATTTCCTGACTCTGGCGACCTCGGGGAGATCCTTGTTGGCCTGCCGGATCTGCCTTTCCACCAAGTCGTAAACCTCAGGCTTCTGAGAAAGCTCGGGATAGCTGGTATATGTGAGCTTCTTTTCATCGGCCCACTTGCCCACAACAGAATAGTCAATGCAAGTAACCGCCGTCACATAGTCCCGCTTGTCCCCGATGACCCACGCATCCTTTAAATACGGGCTGAACTTTAGGCGGGTTTCCAAGTACTGAGGTGAAAAGAGTCGGCCGTCGGTCAGCGTCATGACATCCTTGGAGCGGTCAAAGACCACCAAGTGGCCGTCTTCATCAATAAAACCCTTGTCCCCGGAATAAAGCCAGCCATCCCGCAAGGTCTGTGCCGTAGCCTCTGGATTCTTGTAATAGCCCAGGAAAACTGACGGACTCTTAGAAATAATTTCCCCGTCCTCGGTAATCTTCACCTCGGTCTCGGGGATCGGAATGCCAACCGTGTCAAACTTGATGTCTCCACTTCGATGGACCACGGAAATACCGGAAATCTCTGTCTGCCCGTAAATCTGTTTCAGGTTCACTCCAAGGGCATGAAAAAACCGAAAGTGGTCCGGGCCCATAGCCGCACCCCCGGTATAGGCATTGCGGATATTTGATAACCCAAGGTGATCCTTGAGCTTCTTCTGCATGCTGATGTAAGCTAACCACTGAAGGCACCGCCAGTACCATGGTACCGGCTTCTTCTGAAATTCAAGGTCAGCCACATGATAGCCGATCTTCGTAGCCAATGCATAAACTTTCCTTTTGATCCATGAAGCATCGAGGTATTTGACCTGAACTGTACGGGTCATCTGCTCATATAAACGGGGCGGGGCGAACATGACATGGGGACCGATTTCGCGGATGTTCTCCTGGGCTGTCTCGGGCTCCTCTGGAAAATTGATGGTAAATCCCACATGAAGGCCGCAGGAGATCGCCATCATCTGCTCGCCGATCCAAGCAAAGGGAAGGTAGGAAACGAAATCATCCGTCTCAAAGCACGGATCGACTGCCATGAGGTTCTTTCCCATGGTCAGCATATTATAGTGAGACAGCAAGGCCCCCTTGGGCAGCCCTGTGGTGCCTGAGGTGTAAAAAAGCAGGGCCACTTCGTCGCCGTGGCCTTTGTTGATCATCGCTTCAAACAGGCCTGGTTCCTTTTTTTCCAGTTCCCTGCCCAGACGCTGAACCTCTTTGAAGCTTATCAGATAGTCCTGATGGTAATTTCGCATGCCTTTTGGGTCATCCCATATGACCTTTTCCAGCTTGGGACACTCATCAAAGATGGAAATGGCCTTGTCTACCTCTTCCTGGCCCTCACCAAACAAGAACTTCGTATCAGAATGGTCAACAATGTACTTGACCTCCTCCATAAGACAGTCCTGAAACAGCCAAACGCCCACACCTCGCGCACATAGCGTCGCCATCTCCGCCCATAAACCTTCGGGGCGGTTGTCACCGATCATCGCGACCTTGTCCCCCTCCTTTAGACCAAGGCTTATGAGGCCCAAAGCCAGATATTTGACATTTTCCAGGTAGTCGTGCCATGTGATGGGTCTCCAGATACCGAACTCCTTTTCCCGCATGGCCACCTTCTTACCGTACCTTCTTGCCCGCTCGTAGAATAGCTTAGGAATCGTCAGGTCTTTCGTTATCTCCATGCTCGAATGCCCTGTTTCACCTCCTCGTGGCATACAAGTCCTCTACACCGAGATAGGCCTTGATCACCTCAGGATGGCTCTGGACCGCCTCCGGGGTCCCGTCAATAATCTTGTTCCCAAAGTTGAGCACAAAAACCCGATCGGAAATATCCATGACAACCCCCATGTCGTGCTCTACCAGGATACAGGTGACCTTCCAGCGCTCCTCTTCATTGATGTCCAGAATGAACCGAGCCATGTCTTCGACTTCTTCCAAATTAAGGCCGGCCAATGGTTCATCAAGGATCAGAAGCTCGGGCTCCAAGGCGAGCGCCCGGCCCAATTCGACGCGTTTCTGCAGGCCGTACGGGAGCATACCCACAGGTCTGTGCCTGATATGTTCAATCTCCAAAAGATCAATAATTTCCTCTTCAATAAAGGCCCGATGTTCCACCTCCTCACGGGCGGCCTTGCCAATATAGAAGGATCCGCTGATAATGCCTGACTTGAGGTGGATATGGCGACCAAGCCGAATATTGTCCAGGACCGTCATTCCGCGAAAGACCTCAATTTTCTGAAAGGTCCTGGCGATCCCAAGCTTGGCTCGTTCATAAGGCTTCAGTTTCAGGATGCTTTGCCCCTTAAAATAGATATTTCCTTTCTGCGGACGGTAAAGCCCATTGATGCAATTCATCATCACTGTCTTGCCGGCTCCGTTGGGGCCGATGATGGAGTGGATCTCTCCTTTTCTAACTTCCAGGCTGACCCCTGCCAAGGCACCCACCCGCCCAAAATACATGTGAACGTCCTCGAGTGCCAAAAGGACGTCCCCTTCTCTAAGCTCATTTGGTTTAACCAATGTTGATGGCCTCCATTGACCTGAACAATAATGCCACTTCACCAAAGTCTGTCATCAAAAGATTGATGCCAAAACTGCCTGCGCTAATCTAACTTAGCTAATATATTATAAAAATAGAGTATTGTCAAGCAAAATATGCCCCTTGTCCCATTATGACGAAAACCGTTTCCGAACCCGTTCAAAACCCGGGAGGGCTCGTTTTATGGTGTCATCATCCACGCAAAAGGCAATCCGAAAATAACCAGGACTTCCAAAGCCACTTCCCGGCACGGTCAGGATGAGCTCTTCCTGAAGCGCCTGAACAAAGGCGACGTCATCCTGGATAGGGGTTTTGGGAAAAAGGTAAAATGCGCCCTTTGGTTTAACAAATTCGTATCCACACGCAGAGAGGCCATCACACAGCAGATCCCTCTTTTTTTGGTAGATTGCTGCATCCACAGACACACCTTGTAAGGACTGAATCACTCGCTGCATGAACGCAGGGGCATTCACATATCCCAGGATACGATTCGCCAGCGCCATACCAGCCAAAAGATCCCCTTTATGGGTAGCCTGAGGATGCACTGCCAAAAAGCCGATTCGCTCACCAGGGATCGAGAGATCCTTTGAATAGGATGTGGCAATCATACTTTCCGTATAACAGGAAAACAGGCTCGGGACCTCGGCCCCGTCAAAAGTGATTTTGCGATAAGGTTCGTCGGAGATAAGATAAATGGTTCGTTTTCGCTGGCGGCCCTCCTCGGTCAAAAGCATTCCCAACTGCAAAAGGCTTTCCTTGGAATAGATCTGACCGGAAGGGTTGTTTGGGGAATTAACCAGCACGGCCTTGGTCCTTGGTGTCATCGCCGCCCTGATTGCTTCAAGGTCGAGCGTGAAATCCGACCTGGTGGGCACGGTCTTCAGCACCCCACCGTGGTTGTCTACATAAAAACCATATTCTACAAAATAAGGGGCCGGTGTAATGACCTCATCACCAGGGCCTAGGATCGCCTTCAAGATCACATTCAGGGCACCGGCGGCCCCACAGGTCATGATGACTTCATCTGCTGTGACCTCAAAATCCTGCTCGCTGGAGAGAAACTCGGCCACTGCTTGGCGCACACCAGGATAGCCGATGTTGGGCATGTAACCATGGTGTCTAAGACCTGGTGCTTTTGCAACATCGATCAGAATCTCTTTGAAGCGTGCAGGGGGCTCCAAGTTGGGATTTCCAAGGCTGAAGTCAAAGACATTCTCAACGCCGTGCTTTGCCTTGAGCTGGGCCCCCTGCTCAAACATCTTCCGGATCCACGAGGACCGTTCGAGAAACATTTGAATCTTTTCAGCGATTGTCATCGACCGTCCAGAGCCCCTTGTCTACATGTATTTCCGATGTTACGAAACATGCCGATGCGCTACAGAAAGATATCTAGTCGACCGCCTCCACCCTGTCCACCTCTGGTACTTCCTTTTTGATGAATTTCTCGATACCATTTTTTAAGGTCATCTGAGACATGGGACAGCCCTTGCAAGCTCCCTGAAGACGGACCTTGACCACACCCCCTTCAACGCTGACCAATTGCACATCCCCGCCGTCAGCCTGAAGCATGGGTCGTATCTTGTCGATGACCGTTTGAACCGATTCTTTCATTTTCTCCCTCCTTGGGATATTCAAATTTTAACGTACCATAAACGCAATCATCGTTTTTTGCAACCTCTATTCGTTCTCTTTAGACAGCACACAGAGCATGGCGCATGGCATTTTTATCCTTTTGCTCTATGCGCTCTGCGATCCACGGGTCTAGCAGGCTCAACCGACTCACCGGCTCCTCTGTGCATAAAAACCCCTTTTGAATAGGTCGAATCGCCCCTGGCGGATTGCCTCACGCATCTTGCTCATAAGGGTCATAAAATAGTGGATGTTATGGATGGTGTTCAAACGGTAGGCAAGGAGCTCTTTTGCCATAAAAAGATGGCGCAAGTAGGCCCTTGAATAGGATCTGCAGGTGTAGCAAGAGCATCCCTCTTCAATAGGTCCTTCGTCGTCCCGATACTGCGCGTTGCAAATATTGATGGTCCCGGCACTGACAAAAAGCTGGCCGTTTCGGGCGTTGCGTGTGGGTATAACACAGTCGAACATGTCCGTGCCAAGAGAAACCAGCTCTACCAGGTCTTCTGGGGCCCCCACCCCCATCACATACCGTGGGAAGGAACTCGGGAGCAGGGGAAGAGTGAAGGCTGAAATATCCAGCATCGCCGCCTTTGGCTCCCCGACACTCAGACCGCCCAGGGCATATCCGTCAAAACCGATATCTGTCAGGGCCGAAACACCCTGGGCCCGCAGGTCCTGAAACATACCGCCCTGAACAATGCCAAAGAGGGCACCACGGTCTGCGTGGTGGCTTTCCTTGCATCGCTTTGCCCAGGCAATGCTCAGTTCTAAAGACGCTTGGCACACCGCGTGTGTGGCCGGATAGGGGGTGCACTCATCAAGGCACATCATAATGTCGGAGCCCAGGACCTCCTGGATTTCGATGGCCTTTTCCGGTGTCAAAAGGTGGCTTGAACCATCGAGGTGGGACTGGAAGGTGACGCCTTCGTCAGAAATCTTCCTGAGCTTTGCCAAACTGAAGACCTGATAACCACCACTGTCGGTCAAAATAGGTCTATCCCAATGCATAAACCGATGGAGCCCGCCAAGCTTGCCTATCACATCATGACCCGGTCGAAGGTACAGGTGATATGTGTTACCCAATATGATCTGCACACCAAGGCTGCAAAGCTCTTCGGGCGTCAGGGATTTGACTGTGGCCTGGGTACCTACTGGGATCAAGACCGGTGTCTCAACGCAACCATGGGGGGTGTGTATCTTTCCAAGCCGGGCATGGCTTTCTGATGATCTATGTATGATTTCAAACGAAAAGGTCATCTGTTTCGTCTACGTGCATTTGGTATTGGATCGCAGAGCGCAAAGCATATAGGGTAAAAAAAAAACACTATGCGCCATGTTCTGTACGCCATGCGCTATGCTCTATGCGCCGGCTGAACAGGCCTAACAAATCAACATGGCATCACCATAGCTGTAAAAACGATATGCATGGCGAATCGCTTCCTGGTATGCATCCAGGATAAATTGGCGGTTCGCAAAGGCGGCGACCAGCATCAACAGCGTGCTTTTGGGAAGGTGAAAATTGGTAATCAAGGCATCAATAACTTTAAACTGATAACCCGGATAGATAAAAAGATCGCACATGCCAGAGCCGGGGTGCAACCGTCCGAAAGGGTCTGAAGCAAACTCCAGAACGCGCACCGTGGTCGTGCCCACCGCGATGATGCGTCTGCCCTCATCCCTGGCCTTGTTGATGGCCCTTGCAGCCCCTTGTGTAAGCTCATATACCTCAGAATGGATGCGATGCTCCCTGATGTCTACGACCCGCACCGGCAGAAAAGTCCCATAGCCCACGTGGAGCGTGATCGGGACAATCTCCACGCCATTTGCTGCGAGCTGGTTGAGAAGTTCACCTGAAAAATGCAGCCCGGCCGTAGGGGCTGCCACAGCCCCCTTTTTTTCGGCATATACGGTCTGGTAACACACGCGATCGTCACAGGGTGGCGGGTTTGTTTTATCCCGATTAATATAGGGCGGAAGTGGCATGTGGCCGATCCTGTTGATCAGTGTGTCAAAGTCTCCCTTGAACCGGAACTCCAGCTTGTAGCGCCCATCAGCCCCGCCCAGGACAATTGCCTGGAGACCTCCATCAAAGTGGAACTTCGATCCTGTACGTGGACGATTGGAGGCCTTGACCAAACACTCACAGGTAAAACTTCCCGGTAATTCTTCACGATTCGGGGTATGGGAAACCGTTAAATCCCCCTTGCCTTGTAACCTTGAGGTCTGCCCCGGGTAGCTGAGCAGCAGAACCTCTACCCTTCCTCCGGTCTCTTTCGAGCCTGTCAGGCGGGCCGGAACCACACACGTGTTATTGACAACCAAAAGGTCTTCAGGGGAAAGCAGTCGGGCAATGTCCGTAAAATGGTGATGAGATACCCTTTGCCGCTTCCTTTCCAGGACCATCAGGCGGGATTCATCCCGGGGAAATGCAGGCACCTGTGCGATCAGCTCCTCAGGGAGTTTGTAGTTGTAGTCGCTTAGCAAATACATGAAGATTCCTTGATAAATCTAGTGCCTAAAGTGAACTAAAGTGCCTAAAGTGAACTAAAGTGCCTAAAGTTAAGGAATGCGCTTTCAGCGCAACCTGTTTTTAAGATTGGCCTCGCCAGCAGACTTCGCCAAAGTAGCCCTGGCTACGACGGCTGAAAAAGCGTGCACATTAACTTTAGCTCACTTTAGGCACTTTAGTTCACTTTAGGCACTTTAAACTTTAGCTCACTTTAGACACTTTAAACTTTAGCTCACTTTAGACTATTGTCTCCCCAAATAGACCAGGCCAAGTCCGGCAAGCATGAGGAAAAATCCCATGAGCCGAAGGCTTGAATCAGGCAGTTCAATAAGCTTTTGGACCCAAATCTTTATCCTGGAGGGTACGGCAAAGTAAGGGAGGCCCTCCACGATCATCACCATTCCCAATACACACAAAAAGTAATCCACGATTCTCCTCACCCGAATGTTTGAGCGTTTATAGTCTCTCCCAATCCCCTTTGTCAAAAGAAAATCAGACTGTCGTGGATTGTCTTTTCAGTCGACATCTGGTAAAGAAATTCCTGACGTGATCTCAGGAGATTGCCCCAGGAGATTATAACGATGAACACCCCGGAAATTATTTGGAAGCCTACAAAAGCATATGTTGAAGGGTCCCATGTAAAGGGCTTCATGGATCAGTGGGGAATCAAAACCTACAAGGACCTGTACCAGAAATCCATTGACGACATCAAGTGGTTCTGGCCGGCAGCCATGGACTACCTAGGGGTTCATTGGCACAGGAGATACGATACCATACTTGATCTGGATGGCTCTAAGTCATTTGAGCGCGCGCGCTGGTTCATAGGCGGAAAGCTCAGCATTGCCTACAATTGCCTTGACCGCCATGCCATGGACCCTTCCACAACCAACCGCCTGGCCTTCATCTGGGAAACCGAAGATGGCACCACAGAGAAGTGGACCTACCTTGACCTTTACAGAAGTGCAAACCAATGCGCCAATGCCTTAAAGTCCCTGGGTGTAAGAAAGGGTGTGACCGTGGGGTTCTATATGCCCATGATACCCGAGCTCATCGTGGCCTTCTGGGCCTGCATGAAACTGGGTGCGCCTTTGATTCCCGTGTTTTCAGGCTTTGGGGCAAAGCCCCTGGCCGTCCGGCTGGCAGATGCCAAGGCCCGAGTGCTTTTGACCTCAGACGTGGGTTTCTATAAAACGCGACCGATCCCTCTCAAAGCCACCTGTGACAAAGCAGCCCAAGAGGTCCCGAGCCTAAAGCACATTGTGGTGGTCAAACGGCAGAAGGCCCCTCAAATCCCCTGGCAGGAAGGCAGGGATATATGGTGGCACGAGCTGGTGCCCAAACAACCTTCGGAGTTTAAGACAGTCGTGCTGGATGCCGAAGACCTTGCCATGATCCTTTATTCGTCCGGGACCACGGGTAAGCCAAAGGGAACGCTCCATCGCGTTGCTGGTGTATTTGCACAGGTTGTCAAGGAGCTTGGGTTTCACTTTGACGTCAAGCCTGACGCCAGATTTTACTGGATCACCAACATCGGATGGATGATGGGGCCGTGGGAGGTCATGGGGGTTCAGCATTTTGGTGGGTGCTACCTGATATATGAGGGGCATCCCTTCTATCCTGATCACAAGCGGGTCCTTGAGATGGTCACGCGCCACAGACTCACCCACCTGGGCCTTTCTCCCACGTACAGCCGAAGCTTGAAAACCAAGGGGGAGGACTGGATAAGGGAATATGACCTGTCTTCCCTGAAATTTCTCGGCTCCACGGGTGAACCCTTTGACCCGGAGAGTTACATGTGGGTCTTTGAAAATATTGGACAGGGCCGTGTCCCCATCATCAATATCAGTGGGGGGACAGAGATGTGCGGATGCCTTGTCTCGCCGTCGCCTCTGACGCCTCTTAAACCTTGTTCTGTGGGGATGCCCGGGTTGGGCATGGCCATAGGAATCGCCGATGATGACGGAAAACTCATTGATACGGGTACGGGGCACCTGGTCCTTTTAAAGCCAGCGCCTTCTCTCACCAGGGGCTTCCTTGGGGACTGGGACCGCTATATTGAAACCTACTTTTCATGGGAAAAGAATCCGGATGTCTGGTATCACGGCGATTACATAAGACGAGACAAACAGGGACAACTGACCCTGCACGGCAGATCGGACGACACCATAAATGTGGCCGGTGTACGCACCGGGGCCGGCGAGATCGAGTCTGCCCTGATGGACCATGAGGCCGTCCGAGAATCGGCTGTCATCGGGGTACCTGATAAGCTGAAAGGTTCTGACATCGTCTGTTTTGTGATTCTAAAGGATGGATATGAGCCATCTGAGAAACTCACAATAGACCTTGCCCAACACGTGACCAGGATCATGGGGAAGAATCTCCGGCCCAGGGCGATTGAGATCGTGCCCGACCTTCCCAGAACCAGGTCCATGAAGATTGTCAGAAAAGCCATCCGTAAAAAATATATGGGAGAAGATCCCGGTGATTTATCCTCGGTTGAGAACCCCGGGGCGCTGGACTATATTGTAGGAGTGAGCTAAAGTGAACTAAAGTGCCTAAAGTGAGCTAAAGTGAGCTAAAGTGAGCTAAAGTGAACTAAAGTGAACTAAAGTGCCTAAAGTGAGCTAAAGTTGGATGTAATCATCAGCAATTCAGGAATTGTGAATTGAATGAATTTCATATGATCTTAATCCCTCAATTCCTTAATTCCTTAATCTCTTTAACTTTAGGCACGTTAGCTCACTTTAGTTCACTTTAGGCACTTGCTTGGTATTTGCTCACAGTTTCGACGTGCACATAGTCTTGAGTTGATTAGGAGAACTTTACTAATATGAACTACGAAGCCATTATCGGTCTTGAAGTCCATGCCCAACTGCTAACCAAGACCAAGATCTTTTGTGGTTGCTCCACCGAGTTTGGCGCACCGCCCAACACCCACACCTGTGCGGTCTGTCTTGGGATGCCGGGGGTGCTTCCGGTCCTGAACCGCAAGGTGGTGGACTATACCATTCGCATGGCCCTGGCCACGAATTGCACCATTGCACGTGAAAGTCGCTTTGCCCGTAAGAACTACTTTTATCCCGACCTTCCAAAGGGTTATCAGATATCCCAGTATGAACTCCCCATTGCCGAACACGGACATGTTTTCATCGAGGTCAATGGAAACAGAAAGCGCATCGGTATTACCCGGATCCATATGGAAGAGGATGCCGGAAAGCTGATTCACGATCCCTATCGACCCGTAAGTATAGTCGATTTCAACCGAACCGGGGTTCCCTTGATCGAGATCGTGAGTGAACCGGATATTCGCACCTCGGAAGAGGCCGGGGCATACCTCCGACAGCTGCGGGCCATCCTCCGATATCTGGAGATATGCGATGGGAACATGGAAGAGGGAAGTTTCAGGTGCGACGCCAATGTCTCGGTCCGCCCTGTAGGCACGGACACCTTTGGAACGCGTACAGAACTCAAGAACATGAACTCCTTTAAACACGTGGAAAATGCATTAGCCTATGAAATCCGCAGGCAAAAAGCGATCATCGAGGATGGTGGCAAGGTGGTCCAGGAGACCCGACTCTGGGATCCGGACAAGGGGGTAACTGCCTCCATGCGCGGCAAGGAAGAGGCCCATGACTACCGTTATTTTCCTGATCCGGATTTACTCCCCCTTGTCATTGATGAAGGATGGGTTGAGGAGATCCGAAGCACCCTTCCGGAACTGCCTGACGAAAAGCAGGCACGCTTTATCGAGGCGTATGAAATTCCTTCCTATGACGCGCAGGTCCTGACAAGTTCTCGTGCCCTGGCAGATTACTTTGAGGCCTGCGTAAAACGCTTTCCCAGTCCCAAAACGGTTAGCAACTGGGTCATGGGGAGCGTCCTGGGTGCCTTGAAGGCGGAAAACAAGACCATTGAGGAATCTCCTGTTCCTCCAGAACGTCTGGCCGAACTGCTGCGGTTGATCGACTCCGGAGTCATCAGCGGCAAGATCGCGAAAACCGTGTTTGATGAAATGGTATCAAGCGGCAAACCACCGGAGACGATCGTCCAGGAAAAGGGTCTCGTCCAAGTTACTGATGCCGATGCGATTGCCGATGCGGTTAAACAGGTGCTTGCTGACCATGCAAAGGAGGTTTCGGACTACAAGGCGGGCAAGACCAAGTTGTTTGGGTTCTTTGTGGGCCAGGTGATGAAGGCAACCCGCGGCAAGGCAAATCCCAAGATGGTCAATGAGATCCTCAAACGAATGTTAGAAGGATAGTGAAAACCTCTTTTTATCTCTCACAGAGGGTAAAGGGGTAGATTGGAGGAGCGGACGAGAGAAATGTTGAAAACGATTGAATGGAAAGACAACCAGGTGGTCATGATCGATCAGAGAAAACTCCCTTTGCAGGAAAGGTACGTGGTCTGCAAGGGCTATCGCTCGGTCATCCGTGCCATCCAAGAGCTTGCCATTCGTGGGGCCCCGGCCATTGGTGTGGCCGCGGCCATGGGCGTTGCCCTGGGGGCCCTGAAGATCCGTACCAACAGGATGGATCATTTCAGGGCAAGGTTTGATGCCATATGCCGTGAAATGGTTTCGGCGCGCCCAACCGCCGTAAACCTTGCGTGGGCTGTCGAACGGATGAAACAAGTGGCAGATGGAACCAGCCACAAAGGAGTAGAAGGAGTAAAGTCACGCCTTGTTGAAGAAGCCCAAAAAATCCTGGACGAAGATATAGCCATCAACCGGGCCATGGGACGCTACGGACAGAGGCTGCTCAAAGACAAAAGCCGCGTGTTGACCCACTGTAATGCGGGCGCTTTAGCCACAGGCGGCTATGGCACGGCACTGGGCGTGGTGCGGGCAGCTGTGGAGGCTGGAAAGCGGATTGAGGTCCTTGCTGATGAGACCCGCCCGTTTTTGCAGGGGGCACGCCTTACAGCCTGGGAACTTAAGGAGTCAGGTATCCCCGTGACCGTCATCACCGATAATGCGGCCGGCTATTTCATACAACAGGGAAAAGTCGACGCCATCATCGTGGGGGCCGACCGGATTGCAGCTAACGGGGATGTGGCAAACAAGATCGGCACTTATATGGTGGCGGTCCTTGCCAGGACCCATAAGATCCCTTTTTACGTGGCCGCGCCTATGTCTACAATTGACGGTTCGATCAAAAGCGGAAAAGAGATTCCCATTGAGCAGCGGGATGAAAAAGAGGTCACCCACTTTCAGGGCAAACGGACCGTACCGGTCGGCGTGCCCGCAGAAAACCCTGCCTTTGATGTCACCCCTCACCGGTATGTAAGCGCCATTATTACCGAAAAAGGTATCATCACCCCGCCATTCAAGACCAAGATTCGCCGCCTTTTCGCGTCTAAGTGATATCTGCTATCGATACCTAGTGCGCCGGGGTTATGTGGTGTGGAATTGCCTGTGTTCACTGGCAATCTGGTATCCGGCATCTTACATCAGCAGCAAGGTCTCATTTTTTTCTTGACACACACAATATATTGTGGTTTAGAGTCTGTCTGTCTACAATATAGCCACTTACATCCTTTACTGATTCCGCCGTAGGCGGATCAACAGTCAATCAAAACCAATAACCAATCATTTCGAGGATAAACATAATGGGTAATCTGTTGGAATTTTCTCAAGTTGATCAGGGAGCTTCCCGCAGTCGTGTCCACCTTGGGCGGAAAGGCTCTGCCTCAGGCGGACATGAAACCACGGACATAACCCTTTTTGTCCGCACGTCTGATGAGGCTATTGACGGCTGGGACCGCCAAAAGATCGTTGGTGCCATGGTCCGAGAAGCCCTTGTTGACCGGGATACGGCAGAGACAATCAGCCGGGAAGTGGAGGAAATGATCCTGGCCTCCGGCATCTCCATGGTCACCTCCCCGCTGATCAGGGAACTGGTCGATGCCAAGCTCATTGAACGGGGCCTGGAGCAGGCCCGAAAGATGCACACCCGTCTGGGGGTTCCCCTATACGACGTAGAGCAGATGATCGTGCACCCGAACAAAGAAAACGCTAATGTTCCACACGGTCCTGAGGCGACCAACCTGACCTTGGCGGAAAGCATCAAAAAGGAATATGGCCTTTTAAACGTATTTTCACCCGAGGTGGGAGATGCCCACATGCACGGGGCCATTCACCTGCACGATCTGGGCTTCATTGATCGACCTTACTGTTCAGGGCAATCTTTGGAATATCTGAAAAAATTCGGCCTTAATCTGCCCAATTCCCTGGCCATGGCAAAGCCAGCCAAACATCCCGAGGTCCTGCTCGCCCATATGGTCAAATTTGCTGCAGCCCTACAGAGCAACTTTGCCGGTGCCATCGGCTGGGATGCAGTGAACCTCTTTTTTGCCCCATACTTGGAAAAACTCGATGATCGGGCCGTGGAGCAACTGGCCCAGATGATGATCTTTGAATTCTCGCAGCAGGCTGTGGCGCGCGGGGGCCAGGCAATCTTTACAGATATCAACCTCTATTGGGAAGTCCCCAAACACTTTGAGGATGTGCCGGCCATCGGACCCGGGGGTGTGTACACGGGCAAGACTTACGCCGAATATGAAAAAGAGGCCCAGCGTTTTGTGTGGAAGCTCTTTGACGTATTTAAAGAGGGAGATGGTGCGGGCAGGCCCTTTTTCTTCCCTAAACCCCTGGTCCATATCACCGAAAAGTTTTTCAAGACCCCGGGCCACGAGGCCTTTTTGAACCACATCTGCGATGTGGCCTCTGACAAGGGAAACACCTACTTTGTGTTTGACCGGGGAGAAACGGCAAAGATCTCTGAGTGTTGTCGTCTGAGTTTCAAGTTGGAACGTTCGGATCTGGAAGATGCCAAACAACCATGGAAGATGCGGTATTCGGCCCTTCAAAACGTGACCTTGAATCTGCCCAGGCTGGCCTATGAGGCAAAAGGAGACCACACCCGGCTCTTTGCCAAGATCGGCGAACTGGTGGAAATAGCCGTAAAGGCCCATCGGGAGAAACGAGATTTTATCAAGCGCCTGCTTTCCCATAAATCCTCCGGGCCCTTGAGTCTCCTCAACATGAGCCTGGATGGCAGCCCATATCTAAGAATGGATCGGTGTACCTATCTGATCGGCATGGTCGGGCTGAATGAGCTCATTCAGTATCATACCGGTGAAGAGATGCATGCCTCTGTTGAGGCGATGAAGTTCGGTCTGAAAATCATTGCCCACATGAACCTTCTGGCCAACCAGTACAGCCGAAAATACAATATGCGCTTTGTGCTGGAACAAACCCCGGCGGAGAGCACGGCCTACCGTTTTGCAAAGCTTGACCTGAAGTATTTTCCCAAAGAATCGTCCACCGTGGTTAAGGGAAATCAGGCTGCAGGCGAGGTTTATTACACAAACTCAACCCTTTTCGATGTGGGTGCGCCCATGAACCCGATTGAGCGGGTAAAGCTTGAAGGACGCTTCCATCCCCTGATTGAAGCAGGAGCTTTAACCCATGTGTGGCTCGGCGAGTCCAAACCGCCAGCAGAATCGTTGGCCAATTTTGTCATTAAGACCTTTCAACAGACCAAGAATGATCAAATTGCCTTTTCGCCTGAATTCACTTCCTGCAAGGCGTGCGGTAAGCTAAGTCGCGGGCTCCAGGAAATCTGCCCTTGGTGCGGCAGCACGGACGTAGATGGGATTACCCGCATCACGGGCTATTTCACCAGGATTTCAAGCTGGAACAAGGGGAAATTGGGAGAGCTGAAGGATCGCTATCGAAATCAACATTACTTTGTTGGGAGGGAATCATGACGCTTTTTACCAAAAGTCTTTGCAGTGCCTGTCAGGAAATCAAAAAGGGCTTTGACTTGAAAGCCCTTGGAGTTGCAATAGAAGAACTAGGGCCCGACAATCCTGGTGCCCTGGCTCATCTGGCCTGGCATGAGTTGGTTGAAACTGCTGAAAAGAATCTTCCGATCCTGGTTTTGAACGATTCATCAGCCATTACCGATACAGGCAAGATCAAAAAGTATCTTGCAAAAATAGTCACCAGTCACTAGTAACTACGCCTCGTCCAAGACTTCCCTTGGAAGAGGTGGCCCCTTTGGGGTAGATACTATTCAAAATAAAAGTTTAAAGTGCCTAAAGTGAACTAAAGTGCCTAAAGTTAAGGAATGCGCTTTCAGCGCAGCCTATTTTTAAGATTGACCACGCCAAAAGGCGTGCACATTAACTTTAGCTCACTTTAGTTCACTTTAGGCACTTTAGCTCACTCTTGTCTTTGAAATGACCAATGATCAGCTTCCCCCCATTAAAGGCTTTATTGAAACCTCATTTTTAGATTGGCCGGGCCATATTTGTGCCGTCATCTTTTTGCCCTATTGTAACCTCAGGTGTCCCTATTGTCATAACCACCAACTTGTCTTAAAGCCGGATACCCTGGAAACCCTTTCTCTTGAGACAATACTGGAACGGCTCCAGCCGTTCAACGACTGGGTTGATGGGATCTGCATCACAGGCGGGGAGCCTACGATCCACAGGGGGCTGCCGGCCCTGCTGAAAACGATTCATGAGGCCGGGTTCAAGACCAAACTTGACACCAATGGCACCCAACCTGAAACGCTCCATTATCTGATCGCAGAAAAACTGGTGGACTGCGTGGCCATGGACGTGAAGGCCCCCCTGGATGACCCAATATATGCCCGGTGCGCCGGTGTCTATGTACCGGTCAGCATCATCCAGAAATCAATCGAGGTCCTGATGGCAGGCATGGTCCCCTATATGTTTCGGTGCACGGTCTCCCCCTCGCTCCTTGATGAATCCGATATTTATCGCATGGCCGAGCAGTTGAAAGGCCTTGGATCGGGCGGATCTGTAAGCCCTCCCCTATCCCTTACCCTTCAAAACTTCAATCCGGCTGACCCCCTGGACCCCGCACTCAAGGACGTAAAACCCTTTACCGAAGAGGCCTTTTCGCGCATGCAGGAAGAGGTTGACCGGATTATGGAAACGTATAACCGAGAAAATAGCTTATTACCTCAAAATTACACGGATGAAAGCTGATTAACCCGAAACCCAAGAAAGTAGGTTGTTAAAATCGGTACGAATGATCGTCTAAACTTCTCGTACGTCCTATCCCTGGTCTTTCACATTACTTTGCAGCTTTTTTATTCTTTCCAGGACCTTTTCTCGAAGAGGTGTATCCGGCTTAAGCACCAGATAGCACCTGTAATTTGCAATGGCTTCCTTTTTCTTCAAAGGATCTCGGCTGTACAGACTGCCCAGGTTTAGATAGGCCTCTGCTGCGCGAGGGTTTAATCGCACGGCCTTTTTTAAGGCTACCTCTGCATCATCGTACATCTCGAGGTTCATCCACACCCCTCCGAGATTGGTATAGATGCAGGCATCTTGAGGATTGATCTCGAGGGCTTTTTGATAGGCCTGTATGGCCTTTCCGTATTGTTTCAATCTTCGAAACAGGTTTCCTATATTAAAATAGGCATCAGCCGCCTGGTAATCCTTGGCTTCTTGGATAACCACTCGATAGGTGTCCAAGGCCTCCTTGTACATTCCCTGCTTGGCATACAGAGCCCCGAGGTTGTGATAGGCTGCCCAATATGTAGGTGTTGTCTCGATAGCGCGTTTAAACTCTTGTATGGCCTTGAGATGCTCTCCATTCCTTTTATAGAGATTGCCAAAATTTACTCTATGAATCGCGTTGCAGGCCGTTTCAACATTCTTGATACAGTCGGGCTTCCAGGTGGAAAGGAGTGTCATCAGCATTAGAAAGGCCATTTGGGAGACAACGCGCTTATGTCTTTTTTCTCTGAGATTGGTATAGATGTCATAAATACCATAAGACATCATCAATATCATAAAAGGGACAATCGGCTGGCGGTACCGTGAGGCTATAAAGAATATGATTATGGAAATCGAATAAAAGCAGACAAACAAGGCCACGGGCATGATATTTTTCTTGTTTTTGAAAGCAGAAACAAAGCCAACCATGGCAAATGGAAAGATTACGCCAAAAGAAATGGGTAGATATTGCAGAAGGCGGACCTTTTCGCGGAAGAGATAATAGTTAAAATTGTTTGGTGCCTCAAAGGTATTGAAAAATGCAAATGCCTTATAGATTTGTCTTAGAAGAAAATCTTTTGATACGACAGGAATCAATTCCTTGTGTGGAGAACAGTAAAACATGTTGGAATCATAACTATTTCCGATTACCCATGGCTTGAGGTTGAATAAGTCGGGCAATTGAACCCAAAACGCCAGTCCTAATGTAGCAAGCAAGAAACCGAGACCTGTCAAGACGGTAGGAACAAAGGAATTCCTTTTCAGCAGATTATGCCGAAAAAATAGGAACCAAAATGCAAAGGCAACTATAAATAGCAAAATGTTGTAACGGCCTGAAACAGCGAGAGAGCACACTACAACAGCCATTGCATACCGTAACAAGCCTTTCTTTTCTAAGCATAGTGTCAGTATGTAGACCATGAGCAGACTTAAAAAGGCCACCACATTCACGCGGGCTATAATCCCTGTATAATAAATTGAAACGGGATAAATAGCATAAATGGCAGCGGCCAAGAGACCCACAAAGGGGTTAAAGATTTTTTTCCCTAAGACATAAAGCAATATACATCCCAAGGAACACAAGAGAATCTGAAAGATAAAGATCCAGAGAGGTTTAATACCAAATACAGAGTATATGACTCCGACTATGGCATTGTATAAAGCATGCCCGACGGTTATCCAGTGCAGTCCCCCTTCAGCAATGGAGACACCGCGTAAGTGGTAGGTGAGCGAATCGAGTCCTTCCTGGAAATTCAGATCGACTAGTCCGCTTTCATAAAGTTCGTGGAGATAGGCACCTGAAAGGAATAGGTTTATAGCGACAATCAAGATAATCCATAGCCGTTCTGTCTTCAAGACACGTACGACCCAACTCTTTGTCAACAGCCGCATATTTAAATTTCCGGTTTCTGACATCATTTCTTGCGTGAAAACAAGGCCAGCCTACAACGCCTATGACTGCGAGATTGAACGAACTTTCTACTATTCGGTGAAGGTAGGAAAATATTTCGACGAACTAACAACTAATAAATGGCCTAAGGTCTTGTAAACCGATACCACAGGCCGATAAGCACAGGCAACTTTTTTAGTATTCTTTTGGATAATCTTGCCATAGATCCACTTTCGGAAGAAAAAATTCCTTGATAAAGAAACAAAAAATGGATATTATTTAAAATTTTTAAAGATAAATTTTATTCCATATACGTATGAATCATTCCCTTTTCCAAATACATGAGCCTGGTTATAATCTGCGGCACGTCAAAATACATACGATTGACAATATCTTCACCTTTGGTGTTTGATCGAATCGATGTATAAAGTATGTTTGCCATCATGCCGAGTACCACACAAGGCCGTCCTTTTGATATTTCTGCTCTGGGCTCTCTTAATCTATTCCAACACACTCAATGCCTCTTTTCACTTTGACGATGAACACGTCTTTGCAGGGCTTTCCCTGGAGGAGATCTTCAATAAATGTACCTTAAGGGGCGGGGGAAACCGTGTCATTGCCGAGCTTACCTTTGCATTCAATTACTGGCTTTCCGGCACACACGTGCTTGGCTATCATCTTTTCAACATCCTGGTGCATATTGGAACGGCCTATTTGATTTATGTTTTTTTATCTCTTGTCCTGCATCAATGTAACGAGCAAGGCCCTTGCCCGTCATTTGAAGATAGGCCGCATGAAAATCACGGCACAGCGGCCCATAGAGACATCCCGGGCACCCGGCATCCAATGCTCTGGCCCGCCCTTTTGGGAAGCGCCCTGTTTCTTGTCCACCCCCTGGCCACACAGGCCGTCACTTATATAACCCAGCGCTATACCTCGCTGGCAGCATTTTTTTACATGGGCACCCTGGCATCCTTTGTGCGGGCACGGGTCATCTTTAAACAAAACGATCGTTTTTTCGCAGCACCCCACCTCGTCTGGTATGCGGTCTCCTTTTTCCTGGCAGTCTTTGCCATGCTCACCAAGGAAGTATCGATCACGCTTCCTGTTGCAATCCTGATGACTGAATACTATTTTATTAAAACAGACGTAACAGTTCAGGGGCTAAGGGAGACCGCTGAATGTAGGCATCCAGCCATTTCAACCGAGGATACCGGCACACCGTATAAAGGCATTGGAGGCCGAAAAGAAGCGGTCTCCCTTAGCCCAAATGGTGAACGATTACAAACAGGCTTTGGAGCCCTTCAAAAACGGATCCTGTACCTCTTCCCGCTTTTGACCACGGTTCTCATCATTCCTGCTGTGCGTACACTGAGTGGAAAAGCCCCTGGTCCCAAGTCCCTCGACGCCCTTGACACCCTGACGACCTGGGCACCCACGGTGTCGCGTTCAAGCTACTTTTTCACACAACTCAAGGTCATTGTGGGGACCTATCTTAAGCTCATGGTCTGGCCGATCGGTCAAAATGTCGACCACGCCTTTGTGGTATCTGAAAGCCTGTTTGAAACGCCCGTCCTTGCCTCCTTTCTTTTCCTGGGCACCCTGTTTGGTGTTGGGCTCTGGCTTTTCAGGCGGTCAAGGCTTGCCTCCTTTGGTATCATGTGGTTTTTGCTCACAATTTCGCCCACCAGTAGCATCGTTCCAAATACCGAGTTCGTGGCAGAGCATCGGGCATATATCCCCCTGATCGGCATGAGCTTTGTGGTAGCTGCCCTGCCCAAATGGGAACACCGCTGGAAACGCTATATCTGTGCATTGATTCCCGTCCTATTGCTGGCTTCCGGACTCACCTATTGGCGAAACAGGGTATGGCAAACCCCCCTGACCCTGTGGGCTGATGCAAGCCAAAAATCACCTGAAAGGTCCCGGCCCCTCATCAACTATGGTCGGGCCCTGCGAGAGGTCGGGCGGCTGGACGAAGCCGTGGCCGCCTACAAAAGAGCCCTGGCCGTCCCTCCGGAACCTTGGCGCGAGGGTAAGGACCACTACATCGCCTACAATAACCTGGGAAACGTCTATGTTGATCAAAAGAGATATCAGGAGGCCCTGGAGAGTTTCCATCAGGCTGCCCAAATCAGACCTGACTCGCCGACCGTGCTTTACAACCTGGGAAAGACCTATGAAAAAATGGGGGCATGGGAGGAGGCTGTAAAGGCCTATAAAAAGATCCTTTCGACCCAGCATTCATTTCCGCACCTTTTATTTCCCGATATCCTGTTCAAGCTCTCTGAAATCTATTATGCACACGGCCAACTGGCAAGGTCTGAGGACTGCTTACAACAGGCCATAAGGATGAAACCTGATTTTGCGGAAGCCTACCTGAATCTGGCAGATATCCATCTTGCCAGAGGTGAGCATGGCCAGGCCGTTCGATTATACGACAGGGTGGTATCGCTCAGGCCCGGGTTTGCAGAAGCCTATTATAACAAGGGGAACGCCCTGGTGGGGTTGAACCGCCTGGATGAGGCTGAAAAAAATTACAGAAAGGCCATCCGCCTGAAACCTGGCGTCCCATCCTTTTACAATAACCTGGGAAACATCCTCATGATGAAAAAGGCTTATAATAAGGCCAAAGAAGCTTACCAGACGGCCCTTTCGTACAATTCAAATTTTGCCCCGGCCCATCTCAATCTTGGGATCATCTACTCACACCATCTCAAGGATAACCGGCTTGCTGTCTTCCACCTTAATCGCTTCTTGCAACTGTCGCCTGATGATGCCAGGCGCAGCGAGGTGGAGGCCCTCCTTCATGAAAATCGACGATTGATGAATCACATCCAAGACCATGACCTGTCATCCTGATCCCCAAGAACTGAGCCACAGATATTTGAAGACCCATATAATGGTCTTGTTCTTCTTTCTTGCCATCGGCTTGGCCATCTATTCAAACACGTTCAATGTCCCCCCCCATTATGACGACAGACATGTGTTTGTGGACAGCACGTTTCAGGACATCCTGAACAGGTGCACCCTGGCCGGCAAAAGGGCCAACACACGCGTGATCGCTGAATTGAGCTTTGCCTTCAACTACTGGCTCGCTGGCCCTGATGTGCTGGGCTACCATATCGTCAACCTTCTCATCCATGTATGCACGGCATTCCTGGTCTATCATTTACTCTTTGTGATCCTCTGTCTTTGTAAAGCGAATAAGACTTCCGGAGGATCCGATCCCTTGAATCGCGGGGGGATCCCACTTTTCCCCCTGCTCAATGATACCCGCTTCTGGCCCGCTTTTTTTGGTGCCCTGATCTTTTTGGCCCATCCCCTGGCCACCCAGTCCGTGACCTACATATCGCAACGTTATACATCCTTGGCCACCCTTTTCTATGTGGCCGCTGTCGTCTGTTACCTAAAAGCCCGAAGCATGATCTTGTGCGGGGCGACCCACAGGGCCGACCATAAAATAACCGCTCACGGGGTAAGGAATACCGCTGAACGTAGGCATCCAGCCATTTCCAGCAAGGATACCAGCACAGCGACTAAAGGCATTGGATGCCGAAGAGAAGCGGTTTTTCTTACCCCAGATGCTGAACAATTACCCCATAAAAAGCTATTTTTCAGCATGAATCACCTCGCCTGGTACACCCTTTCTGTTTTGACAGCAACCCTGGCCATGCTTACCAAGGAGATGGCCCTTACGCTCCCTGTGGTGCTTGTACTAATCGAATTTTTCTTTGTGCAACATGACCTTAAGGGCCCTGGGAAACGGCTCCTTTATCTCCTGCCGCTTCTTATGACCGGTTTGATCATTCCATACGTCCACCTCGTCGTACTCAAGGCACCCAACCTGGACGCCATAACCGAGTCGGTTTCAGGCATGGACAAGCTGTTGCCACGATGGGCACCTGAACAATTGACCAGGCAGACCTATTTTTTTTCACAGCTTGGTATTATATGGGGGATCTACCTGAGGCTTTTGGTGTGGCCTTTCGGGCAAAATATTGAGCACGATTTTCATGTGTCAAGCAGCCTGTTTGACAACACCACATTGGTCGCCTGTCTGGGAATAATGATGCTGGCGGCTTTTGCACTTTGGGTCTACCGTCGATCTCGCCTGATCTCCCTTGGCATCCTCTGGTTTTTTGTGACCCTGTCAGTCACCTCCAGCATCATCCCCAACAAGATATTTGTGGCTGAACACCGGGTTTATCTTTCCATGATAGCACTTGCGTTCATTATTGCAGACATCTATAGATACACGAAGCGGCCCCGTCTGTTCTGGTCCATTGCGATCCCGATTATTGTGACCCTTGCAATCCTGACCTTTATGCGAAACCGCATATGGCAAGACGAACTCACCCTCTGGGCGGATGCCATCAAAAAGTCCCCTGGCCTAAGCAGGCCGTATAACAACTATGGTGAGGCCCTTCACAAGGCCGGCCGGCTGGACGAAGCAATTGCCGCGTACAAGAAAGTACTGGCCATGCCCTATATACCGCTTAAAACCGGAGCCGGACACAATCCCATTGCCATGCATAACCTGGGTGTGGCTTACGCTGAAAAGGGGATGTATGAAGAGGCCCTCAAATACTATCAGGCGGTCATCGAACAGGCCCCGGATTCAGCGGCAAATACCTACTTCAACATGGGGAACCTGTTTCGAAGATTGAAACAATACGGGAAGGCCATACAGGCCTACCAAAAATCCCTCGAGATCAACCCTCAAAATGCCTGCACCTGCACCAATCTCGGAGGGGTGTGGATGAGCCTCGAGATGTATGACGATGCAGAAGCGGTCTTAAAAAAAGCCGTGCGATTAAACCCTCGCACAGCAGAGGCCTATCTAAGTCTGGGCAGCCTGTACAGCCTAAATCCCTTGAAGAGAAAGGAAGCCGTGGCCCATTACAGGCGCTATCTGGCACTGAGACCCAACACACCCCTTCGTGAAAAGGTCTTGGAAAAGATAAGAAGGCTTGAAGGGGGCCTCGATTAAAAATGGCTACAAGCACACGCAGGGAAATAGCCTTTTTTGCCACAACAACCGCGGTGATTTTTATGGTGGTTTTCGATATTGGTCTGTGCTTTTTGATATCGTCCCCCCACGCCAAGGCCCTTTGAATGGCCACCGCCTGATAAGACGCACCATGGGATGGTGGTACAAAATGTATGTTCAGTTTCATGATGCCGCGTGTGGCCGCGATCTTGAGCCGGAACCCTGAAAACAGAACGATGGCCTCTGGTGTGCGACGCCCACCATGACCCGTGAGTATTTTCCTCCTCAGCGGACAAAGGCAAACTGTGAAGGTCAAGGATGAGCAAGCAGTCAAAAAAACAGCAAAAAAATCTTGACAAACCGGTTGTTGATCTGTATAAGATCTTTTTTTAAGTAGGAGTGCCCTGATCGTGTATCAGGCCTTTACAGAAAATACCATAATAGCAAAGGAGGTGATGCGGGTTTCTTTTTGGTAGGCAAGTTTGAACGGCTCAAATGAGATTATTGATGAACAACGATTAACAAGACTAGCAGACACAGGAGGAGAACACATGAAGAAATTAACCGTTATTGCCGTGGCCGTGGCAGCAATCATGCTCTTTGCCATACCGGCCATGGCGGTGGATGTAGACTTCAGCGGCGCCTACCGGGCCCGTGGGTACTACATGAACAATACGGACCTGAATGACCAAACCGGCGCCAGCCGCGCCTTCATGGACATGCGGTTCCGGCTGCAGACCGTGTTTAAGGTTTCCGACAACCTTTCGGTAACCACTCGGTTTGATGCCCTGGACAACAAGCAGTGGGGCACTGGGGATACCGTGGGTACTGCCTCTAACATCGACTGGGATCGCGCCTATCTGACCGCCAAGTTCGACCTGTTCGACCTGTATGTGGGTCGTATGTCCGCTGGGACCTATGGCCTTGTGTTTAACGACTCAGGCACTGAGGCCGACCGTATCAAGCTGGTCAAGGTGATCGATCCCATCACGGTGATGGCCATCTATCAAAAGACCACGGAACAGGATTCGGCAACAGGGTACCCGGAAGTAGCGGACAGTGACGCTGATGCGTATTACCTGTCGGTCCAGTACAAGCAAGAAGGCCTTGAGGCCGGTCTCTTGACTGCTTATATCAATGACAAGACAAATTCGGATATCTCGAACACCGACACTTTGTCTGGTCAGAGTACCAGCGTGAGCTACGACCAGAAATACTGGCAGTTCTGTCCCTACTTTAAGGCCACCTTCGGACCCGTCTATCTGGAAGGTGAGCTCGGGTATAAGACCGGCAAATATCAAGATTACTATGACTCAGCCCGAAATGATATTGACTGGGATGCGATGTCCTACTACCTGTACGGCAATGTTAGCCTTGGGCCGGCAAAAGTCGGTCTTGGTTATGCCTTTGCAGAAGGCGACGGCAATGCCAATGACAAGGAGAACAATGCATACGGATACGCTGTTGACTGGGAGCCGCTCCTGATCCTGACCGGCGCAACCAACGATGCCACCCTCGGCGGGGTGTCGAACTTGAACGGCGGAAATGCTACTGCTGCTGCTACGAACTGCGGTTTCAAGATCGGCTTCCTCACCGCAGAGTTCTCACCCATGGAAAATGTGACGCTGAACGCGATCGCGGCCAAGGCCACGGCCGATGAGACCGGGCGAACCGCTAACATGGATGACGACTATGGCTGGGAATATGATGTGGGTTGCAAGGTCCAGCTCATGGACAACCTGACCTATCAGATTATTTACGGGTTCCTGGATGCTGGCGACCTGTGGAAGCAAGGTGTTGCAGGCGCCACTGTGGACAATACCTGGAGTTTGTTCCACAAGCTTGAAGTGACCTTCTAGATAAGAACCCAACCCAAGCCCAAAAGACCCTGGACGGCTTTTCCCGTCCGGGGTCTTTTTTTACCGGGCTGTTGCAAATCATCCCAATGAAGAGGTTGCTGGTCATTTATTGCTTTTAAACTGTGAAGCCTCCCCGCCCTGAAGGGCGGGGCTTCCCGGTAAGGAAAATAAACATTTTTGTATAGCTCCCCTTGACCCCGCCCTAAAGGACGGGGCTTGCGGGGAGCGAGCCGGTCAAGGGAAATCTTTTTTTGAGTCAGGTCAAATCTCATCCTGCTTGTTGGTGGCAAATGGCGTCGATCTTATGAACCAGGCACACGTCCATGTGGCATACAAGCGACCAGCCGATTTGTAAATGGGTTCAGGACCGTACGCAAAATATGGTGCCGTTGTGGGGCCTGTCAGGTCATATCAGTGGACCCGATCTCAAAAAAAAGATCTCCCCTGACAGCTCCTTAAAGGTTGAGTGCACAGCTGTTTGGACAACAACCTGTTCCCTTTAAACCGCAACAGCGCTCGCTAACCCTGTAGGTTCTGCCTGACGGCAGTGCTTCGCGGGCTGCGGGGTTAGCGAGCGTCTAAATACCACCTGCGGAGATGGTTAACTTCCTTACGGTCGAAGAGTCCCTGCAGCTTGCTGCAGGAATCTTCAATTTTCTCGGATTTGAGTATGGGTGGCCGCAAAATCCTTGAACCGCAAAAGCGTTTGCTAACCCTGGAGCAAGCTGCAGGGAACCTTCAAAGAAGCGCCATTGTCTCGCTCTTTTTCCTGATCCTGGTCTTTTCCATCCACAAGATCGGGAACTGGGATATCTGGTGGCATTTAAAGACCGGTGCGTTCATCTTAGACCAGGGGACTGTTCCAAAATCCGATATCTTTTCCTTCACCTCAACGCATGCCCCGTGGGTGGACCTTCACTGGGGATTTCAAATTCTTTCCCACACCCTGTATCGCATGGTCGGCGGAGATGGTCTCATCCTGTTCAAGTCGTTACTTGTCCTTTTAACCCTGTTTGTCGTCTTCAGGACTTACCCTGCCAAAGAATACAAGCTTCTTGGCCTGGCATTATTTTTCCTGACGGTTTTGATCACCTCCTACCGACTCCTGGTGCGGCCTGAGGCCCTGTCCATGCTTTTTCTTGCCATCTACCTCAAAGTCTTGTGGGCTTATACTGAAGGCCGAAGAAAGGCCCTTTATGCCCTTCCCTTTCTTCAAGTGCTCTGGGTGAATGTGCACGGCCTTTTCGTGATCGGGCTTTTCGCAATCTGGTCTTTTTTGCTGGGCGAGTGGATGACCACAAAATGGCGATTTTTCTCTTCTCCAAACAGAGAGATCTTATTAAAGGAAGTAAGGGAGACCGCTGAACGTAGGCATCCAGCCATTTCCAGCAAGGATAACAGCGCAGCTGTTAAAGACATTGGAGGCCGAAGAGAAGCGGTTTTCCTTACGCCAAATGATGAACCCAATAAAGCGCTGAAACCGCTTGTGGCTGTGGGCATCCTGTCAGTCCTGGCATGCCTCGTCAATCCTTACGGCGTAAAAGGGCTGCTGTTTCCCCTCACGCTCTTTACCCGCATCAGTGGCCAAGCGCGCATCTATTCGGCCAGTATTGGCGAATTTCTATCTCTCTTTGGACCCGGCACATCCTGGACCATCCTAAAGGTCTCCTATGTGGCCCTTCTTTTGATTGTGGGCCTCTCATTTGTTGCCAATTTCAAAAGGATAAACCCCACGCACCTGATCCTTTGTGCTGGATTGACCTATCTCTCGGCAAAATCAAAGCGCAACATCAATCTCTTTGCCATTGCGGCCTACCCGATCGTGCTGTACAACCTTACAAATGGGCTATCTAGCCTGAAACGGCTGCCAAAGGGCCTGGCCAAGGTCACAAAATTTTTCTCTTGGTGCCAAACTCCAGGGCTTGTGGCCCTCCAGGTCGCTGTTCTCATCACCATCTTCCTTGCTGGTACAAATCGCCTCTATATATCAGAAAACAAACACAGGTCCTTTGGCCTTGGCGCAGAGATGGACTATTATCCTGTAAGATGTATCGACTGGATCAGGGCGCATCACCCGAAAGGACCGATGTTTAACAATCTCGGGCTGGGGGGTTACCTGATTTATACCCTCTACCCCGATTATAAGGTATTCATTGACGGAAGACTGGAGGTGCACACCGAGGCCTTTTACAGCACATATCGAGAAGCCATGAACCATCCCGAGAATGGCTGGGACAACCTGCAAGCACAATATGGGTTTGGATGGGCGATCCTATCACACAGCGCCGGCAGCACTGACGACCTCATCCGATATCTCTACCATCGGCCTGACTGGGTGCTTGTCTGCATCGACGGCGCAGCCGTTGTGTTTGTTGAAACACTTCGAAGCGGCAATGACGATAAGCCGATCGACCTCAAAGACTGGTTACCCGATGAAGCCAACTCGGACTCGATCCCGGGTTTTAGCGGCTTTTTTTCCCCTCTTGAAAGGATTTTCAACCGGCGAACGCCCCACACCCTTGTGATGCCTTTTCAGCTCTTTTCCCTGGGAAATCTCTTTATGACACTGGACAGGCCCGAAAAGGCGGCCGAGATGTTGGAACTTGCCGTCCAGCGTTCTCCAGGGCTCAAAATACTGCACAACAATCTGGGCCTTGCCTATCTGAGACTGGGCCGACCGGATGCGGCCATTGAGGCATTTGAAAGGGCTGCAAGCATTTCCCCTAAGGATGCAATGATCCAAAGTAACCTGGGTGTGGCTTACGGCCAAAAAGGATGGACTGAAAAAGCGATTTCTGCATTCAAAAGGTCTGCCGCGCTGGACCCTAATTATGAAGAAGCCCTTAACAACCTTGGCGCGGCCTATTGGCAAACAGGACGCCTGGATGAGGCGATTGCAGCCTACAAGCGCGCCTTGATCCTAAGACCTGATTTTGCAGATTATTACTATGCAATAGCTGTGCTGTACGACCAAAAAGGGGATCGAAAACAGGCTGTAATTTATGCAAGGAAGGCGAAAGCCCTCGGCCTTCCTGACGCTGAAAAAATCTTGAGGTAGCTTGTTTATGCATGAAGGGCCTTCCTGCTTGAAATAATCGATCACTTTGGTAGCCTTAAACGCCAATGGTCCCAAAACCCTCACTGATCATTATCTCAGGCCCCACATGCGTGGGGAAAACCGAGGTCGCGATTGTCCTGGCTGAACCCCTGGGGGCTGACATCATCAGCGCCGATGCCATGCAGGTATACCGATATATGGACATCGGCACGGCCAAGCCTACTGAGGAGCAACGGGCACGTGTGCGCCATCACCTCATTGATGTGGTGGACCCGGATGAGCCTTTTAGTGCGGCCCTCTTTAAGACAATGGCAGGTGCGATCATCCGGGATCTTGATCAAAAAGGGCGCCTCGTCTTTGTGGTAGGCGGCACCGGCCTTTACATCAAGGCCCTCACGCGGGGTCTCTTTGCGGGTCAAGAACAAGATGAGGTCGTACGAAAAAAATTGAAAAAGGAGGCTAAAACCCTTGGACTCGCGGTCCTGTACCAGCGGCTACAAAAGGTCGATCCCGCAGCCGCCGCAAGAATTCATCCAAACGACACTTACCGGATCATACGCGCCCTTGAGGTCTATCAGGCTACGGGGCAACCTATCTCCCACTACCAGAAGGCCCACGGTTTTGGAGATTGCCCGTACAGAACCCTTAAGATTGGATTGACCCTGGACCGGAATATCTTATATGATCGGATTAACAGACGGGTTGATTTGATGCTCGCCTCTGGATTATTGGAGGAAGTTAAATGGTTGCTGGATCAGGGCTATCCCTCAACCCTCAAGTCCATGCAGTCCATCGGATACCGTCACATGGCAGATTATTTGGAGCATCGCATCGCATGGGATGAGGCCGTGCGGCTTTTCAAACGTGACACCCGCCGCTATGCCAAACGACAACTTACATGGTTCAAGGCAGATCCGGAGATTCTGTGGATGGGACTTGGACAACTAGATGATATGCGAAGAGAAATAGACTCATTCTTGACAGGATAAGGCTAACGGATATACGGTTATCGTTGAACGGTTGCGCGGCTCGTCACGTTGATCGTTGATCGGCAAACGGTCAGCAAAATGACGTAACCGTTAAACGACTGACATAACGAGCGGCGCGACCGTTAGACGTTATACAATATTTGCCATGGCCCTTTCTGCTTCAGAAAAACTGCGGCGTTTGCTCGGTCTTTTCTCTCGTGAAGACCGCCTCCTTATCCTGATTAATGCGGACCCGGATGCGATCGCAAGCGCCATGGCTCTGAAGCGCATCTTGTGGCGGCAGGTCTCGGCCACCACCATCGCCCATGTAAACACGATCACACTGCCTGACAACCTGGCCATGATCCGATTGGTCAAGGTCGACTTGGTTCCAATAAACAAGGTCGATCAAGGCCAGTTTACCCGGTTTGCCATCCTTGACTCCCAGCCGAGTCATCATCAGGATTTTGCAGGCATCAACTTTGACGTGATCATCGACCACCACCCCGATACTGCGGCCAATGCCCCTTTCACAGACATACGCCCTGATTATGGCGCCACATCCACCATCATGACCCAATACCTTCGGGCCACCAAGATTAAGCCCTCTGCCAAGCTGGCGACAGCGCTCTTCTACGGGATTAAGACAGACACGATGAACTTTCAGCGTAAGGTCCTCATAGAAGATGTGAATGCCTTCCAGTTTCTTTTTCGTCATGTCAATGTTCACATGGCCCAGAAGATCGAGCAGGCAGAAATGACGCTCGATTTCTTGAAATACTACCGAATTGCCTTAGAGCGTATGCGTGTCCGGAAGCACCGTATCCATGCCTATTTGGGGCCTGTGACAAACCCGGATGTTTGCGTGTCCATTGCCGACTTTTTCATGAAGATCCACGATATTGCATGGGCTGTTGTCTCAGGCATCTATCAAAGGCGTTTGATCATCATTGTAAGGAATGATGGGATTCGCAAGGATGCTGGAAAGCTACTGCAACAAAGTTTTGGGCAGATGGGCACCGCGGGTGGACACAAGGCCATGGCCCGGGCAGAAATTCCAATAGAAAACCTCGAAGGTGTTGTTCAATACAGGGATGATAAGGCACTGCCCCGGTGGATCATCAGGAGGTTGGACAGGCGAAAGTAGGAGATATAGGCGCTTAGCGCTGCCACATCGACAAAAGATTGTCTATGTAACATAAGCTTTTGTTTTTATAGATTAATAGTGAACTAAAGTTTGAAGTGTCTAAAGTGAGCTAAAGTTAATGTGCACACCTTCGGCGTGGTCAATCTTAAAAATAGGTTGCGCTGAAAGCGCATTCCTTAACTTTAGGCACTTTAGTTCACTTTAGGCACTTTAGTTCACTTTAGGCACTTTAAACTTTTATTTTGAATAGTATCTGCCACGAGGGGGCCACCTCTTCCGAGCATAGTCTCGGACGAGGCATAGTTCTTACCTGTTCAACAGGTCCCTGATAGCCAGTAGTTCGGCCCTGATCTCATCCAGTGTGAGAGGGTGGGTGTCGTTGGCGGAAAGCCCGCGGTTTTTGGGACGTCGCTGGAGATACTGTTTGGCGCCTGCAATGGTGTATCTTTTTCGATAAAGCAAATCTTTAATTTCTAGGATGGTCTCTATGTCGCATCTTTTATAAAGGCGTTGGCCGGAGCGGGACCTGGCAGGATTGATCTTGGGAAACTCTGTCTCCCAGTACCGCAAGACATATGGCTCGATGCCGGTTATGGCACTAACCTCACCGATCCTAAAATACCGCTTGTCGGGTATGTCGGGCCCTGTGGGCCTCATTGATTCGCTCCTTCAGCACACGGCTTACCTTGAAGGTTATCACCCGCCGCGCAGGGATTATAACCGTCTCTCCTGTTTGCGGATTCCTCCCCTTGCGAGCCCTTTTTTCATGCACAGAGAATTTCCCAAAGGCCGAAATCGCGACTGGCTCCCCTTTGGCCAGAGCTGTTTTCATCAATTCAAAGGCTGTATCAACGATGGCAGCAGTCTCCCGCTTGGGAAAGCCTACTCTGGCGTGAATTGTCTTGACAATGTCTTTTTTATTCATAGGTCTTACGTCTGTCGTCTATAGGTTGCGTGATTTTTTTGCCGTTCAACGTAAACCGCTTACCGAAACGAGCTGCGCAACCGTTCAACGCGAGCCGCTCAACGGGCTTCACCCGGCGGCAGTTGAGCGTTGAACTGCTTTAATATCTTTTGGGCAATCGCTTCGTGAATGGTATTAACCTCGCTGTCCGTGAGGCTTCTTTCAAAAGAACGATACGTAAACCTCAAGGCCATGCTCTTCTTCCCCTCAGGGAGGGGTGGCCCCTGATAGACGTCAAAGATCTCCACTGTCTCTATGAATTCTTGGTTCAGGCCCTTTATGAAATCCAGTACGCCTTGGGCTTCTACTGGGACATCGACGATCAGGGAAAGATCCCTATCAGTGGCCGGGAATCTGGATATTGGTCTTGCATACCTTTGCTCGGTTACATGACGGATCAGCCGGTCAAAGTCAAGTTCAAAGCAATAGGCCGTTTGCTTCAACTCAAAGTTCTTTAACACCGCGGGCGACAATTCACCTACTGCACCCAGCCGCCCGTTGCCCGCATGAATTTGTGCGGCATAGCCGGGCCTCAGATAGGGAAAATCAGTACCGGTCAACGAAGTAAAACGGACCCCGGTTATGTTCAATCCGGCACACACAGCTTCAACCACCCCTTTTATATCATAGAAGTCGGCCTTTGTTTCCTTAAAATGCCATGTCCTGTCATATCGTGCCCCGGTCCAAAGCCCGGAAATCATCTCTACTTCGTCTGGGAGTTGATCCCGCGCAGTGGACAAAAAGACCTTACCGAGTTCGAAAATCTTCAGGTCTTCATTCCGCTGTTTGCTGTTTCGATACATGGTGGCCATAAGACCCGGGATCAAAGACGACCGCATAACGGCCTGGTCTTCGGTCAGAGGATTTCGGATGGACACCATTTGGCGGCGTGGGTCTTGATCATGAAGCAGGAGCCGGTCGCAGGCATCCCTGCTGATAAAACTGTAAGTCACGATCTCCGAAAATCCACAGCCAGCCAGCAGTTGCCGAACTCGATCCCTCACCCGGAGTTTCTTGTCCGGTTTTCTGGCCACGACATGTGATACAGGATGGGTGGTTGGAATCTGATCATAACCTCTCAGGCGAGCCACCTCTTCCATGAGATCCTCAGCCCGCGTAATGTCCACACGAAATGTGGGCGGCACCACTTTGAGCCGATCTTCATCCAGGGGTTCTACGTCCAGCTCTACGGATTTCAGATAGGCACCAATCTCGTCTTGGCTTAACCGGGTACCCAGGAGTCGATTGGTGCGCTTTATACTGAGATCTATAACCCTTTCAGGGATCGGGCGGGGATAAACATCAATGACCCCTTCAGCGAGCTTTCCACCTGCTAACTCAACCATGAGCTGAGCCGCACGGTCTAGGGCCCTTATGGTACCAGCAGGGTCCACGCCCCGCTCGAACCGGTGCGATGACTCGGTATTTAAACCGAGGCGCTTGGCCGTTCGTCGGATGGTGATCGGGTTAAAATAGGCGCTTTCGATGAGAACCCGCGTTGTGTGGTCTTCGATTTCCGACTCCAGCCCGCCCATAATGCCGGCTAGAGCCACCGGCCCCTTGCCGTCGCATATCATGAGCATATCAGAAGCCAGGGTACGTTCTACGCCATCCAGGGTTGAAAAAGTTTGGCCTTCCTGGGCCGTTCTCACCACGATCCGATGCTCGGCAAGCCGATCAAAATCAAAAGCAGGAAGAGGTTGTCCCATCTCCATAAGGACAAAGTTGGTCACATCCACCACATTATTGATGGCCCGGAGTCCCACGGAGTGTAATCTGTCTTGAAGCCAGAAAGGGGAGGGTGCAATCTTAACGTCCGTGACCACCCTTGCCGCGTACCGAGGACAGTGCTCCGGGGCTTTAATGGTAACAGATGTGAGTTCTTCTATAGGGATTTCGCCCGGCGGTAGCTTCACTCTGGGGTATTTCAGGGGGGTTTTGAGAATGGCCGCCACCTCACGGGCGATGCCGATGATACTAAGGCAATCAGAACGATTGGGGGTCAGGTCAAACTCGAGGATGCAGTCTGAAAGGCCGAGGGCATCGGCAATCCCCAGACCCGGCTTGGCCGTTTCCGGAAGTAAAAGGATGCCGGAGCTATCCATGCCGAGGCCAAGTTCGGCCTCAGAGCATAACATCCCTTCTGATACTTGTCCCCGGATACGTCCGGCTTCAATCGTATCACCTGAAAGAAGTTGGGCGCCAGGGAGTGCTACGGGCACAAGGACCCCCTCTTTGATATTCGTAGCGCCGCACACAACAGACTTTATCCCCGTGCCCACGTCCACTCTGCACAAGGAAAGCGTGTCAGCGTCAGGATGGGGGGCCATTTGAACAATGCGCCCCACCACGATACGACCCAGATAAGCGTAGCGGTCCACAAGGGCATCCACCTCGAGCCCTGCCATGGTCAAGGCTTCAGCCAGCTTGTCCACATCCACGTCGATCGTTACATAATCTTTGAGCCAGCTTAGACTAACTTTCATTTGTCAATAAGAGAGTGCCTAAAGTGAGCTAAAGTGCCTAAAGTGAGCTAAAGTGCCTAAAGTTAAGGGTAACCGTTCACGGGTTCAGAGGTTCAGAGTTCAAAGGAATGCGCTTTCAACGCAACTTGTTTTAAAGATTGACCACGCCGAAGGCGTGCACATTAACTTTAGCTCACTTTAGGCATTTTAGTTGTTCCGGTAAAAGTCAAGAGATTTTTTTCAAATATTTGCGGGTAGGTTATGCCGCAAATATTGTCAAATCGTTCTTTGAAAATTCGGTAAAATCTGTACACAAGG
>QMMN01000012.1 GCA_003647275.1 Deltaproteobacteria bacterium | reverse complement strand
TGAAGAGCATCGGAAAGCTGTGTGAGGGAGAACTTCATGCACAGTTTGATGAGGGGGAGCAGGATAGGCCCTCTGGATGTACCTGCATTGGGAGGTAGCTGAACCTGTTCTCTACTCTACTAAAAAGATAACGTCAGAATCGAGCGGTGGGTCCAGGCGCTTTTTTTTAAAAAGGCATCCGCCTTTTTCCGTCCAATCCACAATGACTTGTTAGGCCAAGCAGTCTTTTCTATATTCTGGGTCATCGGGTTTTACAGTAATTGCATTGTCAGGTTGTGTAAAGGTAAAATACCAGCCCATTGATGGAATTTTGACCGGCTTGCTCTCCGGACGCAAAGCGCTGCCGTCAGGCAGAACCCCCGTGCGGAAGCACGGGGAGGCTTCACTAGACTTGACCGAGCAAAAATGCAACCGGATTAACTTTCTTTTTTGAGCTTTAGGGCCTCCTCATAGACGACTTTTCTTGAAAGGCCGTATTTCTTAGCAACCTCTTTTACCAGATCTGACAAAGGGCGATTCGTCTCAAGGCGCAATCGCCTCAGCTCATTCACGAGCAGGTTTCTGTCGAACCCCTCGGCCTCTTCGCAGCCGCCCACAAGGAGCGTATATTCACCTTTCAGGGGAGGGCGAGCTTTCAACACTTTCAGGATGTAGCACAATGATCCTCTGATGATTTCCTCATGAATCTTGGTCAGCTCCCGTGCCACCACGGCGCTTCGGTCTCCCATCAGCTCGATCATCTCCTGCATCAGGGCCGGGAGTCGTTTTGGAGATTCGTAGAAAATGAGGGTTCGGGGTTCTTCTTTTAGTTTTTTTAGAAAGTCTTTGCGCTTGGCGGCTTTCCGGGGAACAAACCCTACAAAGACAAAGCTGTCTGTAGGAAGCCCTGATACACTCAATGCGGCAACCACGGCCGAGGCCCCCGGGATTGGGACAACCGGAATAGCCGCCCGGATGGCTGCCCGGACAAGATAATATCCCGGGTCTGAGATGGACGGGGTGCCTGCATCCGTTACAAGGGCGATGGATTTGCCAGCCTGGAGTTTTTCCAGAAGCGCCGGGGTCCGTTTCTCTTTATTGTGGTCATGGTATGAGACAAGTGGTGTGGAAATCTCGTAGCGTGTTAGCAGCTTCCGGGTCTGTCGGGTATCCTCGGCCGCGATCAGCTCTGCTTCTTTTAGGGTGCGGATCGCCCGCAGGGTGATGTCTTCCATGTGGCCGATAGGTGTGGCTACCACAAAAAGTGTCCCAGGTGCGGTGGGATTGGTTGGCGTGACTCGGTCAGTAGGCAAGGTCAAAGGCATTCTTGATGATTTCAACATCCGGGTCGCCTGGCAGCAGGCGGATGGCTACTACGTCAAAGCGGGCCTTGCTGCCCATCTGCTCAGTTTCTTTCAGGTATTCGAGGGCCACCATCGATATCTTCCGCTGTTTGCGCGGTGTCACAGCCCACTTGGGCCCTCCAAAATGGTCAGTTCGTCGGGCCTTGACCTCGATAAAGGCCAGCACACGCCCGTCTCGGGCGATAATATCGATCTCGCCCAATTTACAACGATAGTTTTGTTGGATAATCTTATATCCGTTTTTTTTCAAAAACTTCACAGCAAGGGATTCGCCGCTTTCTCCAATGTGGCGTCGCACGTCATTGGATCGGCTTTCTGGTCTTCGAATCCTCTTGCTAACCATATGCACAGCCCAGCTTCAAATCACAACAGACCCTTGACGTATTCTCTAACCCCGCGGAAGGTTTTCCGGTGAATCCAGCAATACCCAAAAGTGCGAATTGCAGCACGGTGTTCTTCTGTGCCGTACCCTTTATTTTTGCCAAAGCCAAATTCAGGGAACTCTTCGTCATAAAGTCCCATGAGTCGATCCCGGGTTACTTTGGCAATAATGGATGCTGCCGCGATAGACAGACACCGCCTGTCACCATGTTTGATGGCCTGCTGGGGAACCGGAGATCTAATTGTAAAGGTACCGTCAACCAGCAAGTAATCCGGGGCTGGTCTAAGATTATCCACTGCCATACGCATGGACAAGAGGGAAGCCTGAAGGATATTGATCCGGTCGATTTCTACTGGATCAACAATCCCTATCCCTATAGAAATGGCCTGTTTATAGATCGCGCTGAAAAGCTCTTCTCGTCTTTTGGGACTCAATCTCTTGGAGTCATCAAGGTAGGGCAGATCAAACTCTTGAGGGAGGATGGCTGCTGCGGCCACCACTGGGCCGGCCAGAGGGCCCCTTCCGGCCTCGTCGATGCCAGCAATCTTTGAATATCCGTGTTGCCGGGCCTTTTTCTCAAACAGCTCTCGATCAATGTCCACAGTTCATGATCCAGAAAACCTGGTATTGCCGATCTTGACCGGCCTGCTTCCTGCCACGCGAAGCGCTGCCATCAGGCAGACACCCCCCGGCCCTGTGGGTGGGGAGCTTCACAGACCATTGCCCAAACAGCCGTATACCCAGATTTCCAACAGAAAAAACCGGGACACCTGAATTGTGGTCATTTGGACAACAGCCTGTTGAGAGCTAATGGGGACGCAGTTCCTTGATCCGGGCTGCTTTGCCCCGCCGTTTTCTCAGGTAATAGAGACGCGAGCGACGAACCCGGCCACGAGAAACCACCTCAATTTTCTCGATGTTGGGAGAATGCAGGGGGAAAATGCGTTCCACTCCGACCCCATATGAGATCTTCCGCACCGTGAATGTGGCATTCGTGGTGCCTTTGCGCTTCCTGATGACGATCCCTTTAAAGACCTGAATCCGTTCCTTGTCCCCCTCTTTAATTTTAACATGCACCTTTACGGTATCACCAGGCTTGAAATACGGCAGGTCAAATCGCATATGTTCCTTTTCAATGGCCTTGATGGCTTCCATCTCTTTTCCTCCACATAAAGTGAACTCGTTTCCATCCATAAATGGCTCTTTTTGTCGCCGGGCGACGCTTCGCGCTGATGAGCGGCGTTTTACAGGTTATTTATAGATGGACACAAACTAAAGTTCAGGATTTGAAAAAATTTTCTCCTCTCTTCCTAAGAGCCTGTCCAGCACAATGGCCGCAGCCGAGCGAACTGACAGGTGATTATATCCTGTGTGGCCCATAATAGGAGCCAGAACATAATCGGCTTTGTCAATGAACTCTTGTGTCAGCCCCCACGCTGTCCCAAAAAGGAGCAAGTAAGGTCGATTGGATTTTATCATCTTTGCCAGTGCCCCATAAGTGATATTGCGCTGGTGGGGTCTGGCATGGGTTACAACGGTTACCGGCAAACCATCACCGTTACGGGCGATTTCGTCTCGTACAGTATCCAGAGATATTGCGATCTTAATCAGTCTTAACGCCTCGCGACGGTCGGGATTGTACCTAGCGCCCAGACCCTCGGTCCAGTGAGATATAATCCGCTCAACAAGCTCCCGTTGGTCAGAGAGCGGGGTGACGATATAAAAGGCCCGCACGCCATAAGTTTTCGCAGCCCTTGATATGTCGTGCAAATCGAGGTTGCTGACGGCCGAGGCAATCACCTCGCCATTTTTGTTATACACCGGATGGTGTATCAGGGCCAAGTAAAGGTTCCCAGAGGCTGTCAAGATGCTATGGACTGCTTACCTATAATGGTATTGATATCTTGCTGGAGCTTTTTCATAAACTCTATATCGTCTCTTGTAAGAGGCTGGTCCATCAGCAGATCAGGCCTTTTCAATACTGTGCGAACCAGAGAGGTCTGTCGCCGCCACCGCCTAATGGCATTGTGGTCACCAGAAAGCAACACTTCCGGCACGTTGGATCCCTCAAAAGACTTTGGCCGCGTATATTGTGGATACTCCAACAGTCCAGTTGAAAACGAATCCTCTTGCGCCGAGCGCTCACTTCCAAGTGTGCCAGGAATCAATCGGCTCACCGCATCGATGACCACCATGGCGGCAAGTTCACCACCGGTCAGAACATAATCTCCGACAGACAGTTCGTCATCTACAAGGTCTTCCCGGACTCGCTCGTCGATACCCTCGTAACGGCCACAGACTAAGATGAGCCCGGCACATCCTGCAAGTTCTTGGGCCACCTGTTGGTTAAACAGTCGACCCTGAGGCGTAAGTACAAGCGTGTAAGCCTCAGGATGTTTTTCCCTGGCATGTCGAATCGCCTCTGCCAGAGGCTCTGGTTTCATCACCATGCCGCACCCGCCGCCATAGGGACGGTCGTCCACGGTGCGGTGACGGTCTTTGGCAAAGCTCCTGATGTTTATGGGCTCGATCGATATATATTGACGCTCAACCGCCCTCTTTACAATGCCTCCTACCAGCAGGGCAGAAAACATTTCAGGGAATAGCGTAAGAATCGTGAAATTCATTCGACCCTGACCCCAGGCCAGCACATAACCGCGCCAGCCTTTTAATGGACTTATTGCAAAACCATCAATCTTCTAAACCTTCGGGAAGGTCCACCCGCAAAACCTCCTGTTTCAGATCGATATCCACCACCACTGAATCGATCGCAGGGACTAAGACCTCCTTTCTTTCGTCTTTTTCGTCCCGGACCACATATACATCATTGCTCCCAGTGGGAACAATGGCCGCCACCCGGCCGAGGCGGCGGTCATCCACCGTCAAGACCTCCAGGCCGATGATTTGGTGCCAGTAGTAGGTGCCTTTCTCAAGTTCAGGAAGGGTGGTTTTATCAATGCATAGCTCATAGCCGACCCACTTTTTTGCCATGTCAACCGAGGCTATGCCTTCTAAGGCTAGAAGCAAGCCGCGCTTATGGGGCCGGGCCGATTCTATCCTAAATGCAACAAGCGGCTTACCTTTTTGCCTTAAGGCCACCTGCTTGCCAGGTGCAAATGAAGCTGTGGATTCGGCGAAGGAAAGTACCTTAAGGTAGCCTTTAATCCCGTGGGTGCCCACAACTTTACCTATGGGGGTGAGGGCATCCTCACGCATGGTACGTTACTCTATGATCTCTAACACGGATCGTTTTTTGATCTTGGCAGAAGCAGCGCTCAAAATGGTCCGTATAGCACGTGCTGTGCGGCCTTGCTTGCCAATGATCTTTCCCAGGTCCTCCTTGGCCACTTTTAGTTCAAGGACCGAGGTTTGTTCGCCTTCCACTTCCGAAACCTCTACCTGCTCAGGATAATCCACCAGTGCTTGGGCTATGTACTTGATCAAGTCCTTCATTCCCCCGACCTCCTAGCAACGTTACAAGAGAAAACCCACGTTTCGAAAAAAGGTAAGCTACTCCGCAAAGTCCATTTTAAACATTCGCTGTTTTTGAAAAGAAGCCCTCTTTCTTTAAAATACTCTTGACAGTTGCCGTTGGTATGGCCCCTTTTTCAATCCACGCCTTGACACGATCGTGCTTTAAGGTAATAGCAGCCTGTTCCTTTAGCGGGTCATACGTCCCGACGAGTTCGAGAAATCTGCCATCCCGAGATGCGTCACTCGAAGCCACAATAATTCGATAATACGGTTTTTTCTTGGCGCCGTATCTAGCCAATCTAATCTTAACAGACATCTGATTCCTATTCCTCCTTAAAACGGCAGCATTCCCCGGCCGAGGGAACCGAAGCCGCCTTTATTCAATTTCTTGATCATCTTATGGACCTGGACATAATTTTTCAAGAGTTGATTGACTTCCTGAACGGTTGTTCCACTCCCCTTGGCAATCCGCTTGCGTCGGCTCGCGTTTATAATATTGTGATTGCGACGTTCCTGGGCCGTCATGGAATCGATAATGGCAGTAATACGCACTAGCTCCCTCTCGTCCACCTTGAGCTGTTTGAGTTGTTTGAGCTTTCCCATCCCAGGGATCATCGCCAACAAATCCTCCAAGGAACCCATCTTTCTGATTTGCACCATTTGATCACGAAAATCCTCTAAGGTAAACTGGCTTTTGCGCAGCTTTTTTTCCAGTTCCAGAGCCCTTTTCTCGTCAATGCTTTCCTGTGCCTTCTCAATGAGAGATAGAATATCACCCATGCCCAGGATCCTGGATGCCATACGGTCTGGATGAAACGGCTCCAAGGCGTCCAGTTTCTCGCCCACACCTACAAACTTGATAGGCGCGGAGGTGATCGCCTTTATAGAAATGGCCGCCCCACCACGCGCATCCCCTTCCATCTTGGTGAGAATGACCCCACCAATATCAAGGGCGTCATGAAAGGCCTTGGCGATATTGACCGCATCCTGGCCGGTCATGGCATCGGCCACCAGCAAGATGTCAGACGGATGCACAGTCTCCTTGATCCGCCCCAGCTCGGCCATCAGGGCCTCGTCAACATGGAGGCGGCCCGCTGTATCAATCACAAGGGTATCAAACCCGGCTTGACGTGCCATTTGAAGGGCATCTCGGCAAATATCCACCGGGTCCATATCCTGGGTGGCCGGAAAGACCTCTGCACCCACTTGGTTTCCGATCTTCTTCAGTTGATCAATGGCTGCCGGGCGATAAGGATCAGCAGGCACCAGATAGGGTCTGCGGTGTTGGCCCATCATGAATTTGGCCAGCTTGCCGGCCGTCGTGGTTTTTCCGGAACCCTGCAGGCCAACGAGCATGACCACAGCGGGTCGGCTACCAGTCAGGCGCAGCCCTTCGTGCGTGCTACCCATGAGCTGGGTAAGTTCTTCATTAACAATCTTGACAACCTGCTGCCCTGGTGTCAGGCTAGCCAGGACCTCCTGGCCGATGGCACGTTCCCTGATAGCGGCAACAAGGTCCTTGACGACCTTGTAGTGGACATCGGCTTCAAGAAGGGCCATGCGTATCTCTTTTAGCCCGGCATCGATGTTTTTCTCTGTTAATTTGCCGTGGCCCTTAAGCTTCTTAAAGGCAAGGTTCAGTTTGTCGGTCAGATTCTCAAACATGATGGTAGATTTTCCTACAAAAACGATTATAATAATTATTGTTCCAAGCGTATGTCAAGAAAATATTTCGAACTTGGATTTGGCAAAAAATTGAGACACGATTGGATTGTAGATTGCATGTGTGACCCGCTATGTTCGTTCAGCAGGACGTAAAAAACTTGACCCATGAGTCCCTCGTGCATTGGCTCGGGCAGTATGGCGTTGTCTCTTATCGGGCTGACCAGATTCTTAAATGGATCTACCACCGAGGCGTCTATTCCTTTTCAGAGATGACCGATCTTTCCAAGGACCTCAGGCGCTTTCTGTCAGACCGACTGGCCATAAGCCGTCTTGAACCAGAACAGGTCCAGAGTTCGATGGATGGCTCGAAAAAATACCTTTTCCGTCTAGAGGACGGCCAAAATGTCGAGAGCGTGTTGATTCCGGAGCGGGGTCACTGGACACTGTGTGTATCGAGTCAGGTAGGCTGTGGCATGGGGTGTAAGTTCTGCCTCACTGGTCGCGGGGGATTGGTTCGCAACCTCGAACCTTCGGAAATCATTAACCAGATCTGTGCCGTACGAGACGATCTTGAAGACCCCAGGTCTCTGACCAACATCGTCTTCATGGGGATGGGGGAACCGCTTGCTAACTACAACAGTGTTGTGCAGGCTATCCAAATCATTACGGGCAATAACGGCCTTCAGTTTTCCAATCGCCGGGTCACCCTTTCTACAGCGGGGTTGGTTCCGAGAATAGATGATCTGGGAAGGGATGTTACGGTTAATCTGGCCGTTTCCTTGAATGCTGCAGACGACGATACCCGAAACAAATTGATGCCCATCAACCGTACCTATCCGATCGAGATGCTCCTGTCTGCGTGCCGCAGGTTTCCTCTTCCCTCTCGCCGGATGATCACGTTTGAATATGTCTTAATTGCCGGGATGAATGATGCGCCTGGGGATGCAATGCGTTTGGCGAGGCTGTTGAGACCTTTGCGAGCCAAGATCAACTTGATTCCCTTTAATCCGTATGAGGGGGCTGAGTTTAAGAGACCTGAGGAAGGTGCCATCCTGACTTTTCAAAAGGTTCTTTTGGATCATCACTACACGACCATTATCCGTCACAGCAAGGGGGGTGACATTTGTGCGGCCTGTGGACAGCTCCGCGCCAGGATGTCTAATGGTGAACCAGGGGAAGCTAAACAGATTACAGGGTAATTTCCCATCCTTCTTGGGCTCCAAAGGTATTCGGGAAATCCTTTCGGGCCTTTTTTAAAACAGCGTCGATCGTTTCGTCTGAGAGGGAGGGGTCGTAGTGAAAGAGATGTAGCGCCTTGACATTAGCAGCCTTGGCAATCTTGATGCCTTCTTTGTATGTACTATGGCCCCAGGCCACATGGTCCTTATATTGTTCAGGCGTATAAGTCGTATCATAAATCAAGATGTCAGCATTATCAGCCAATTCCAAGAGCTTCGGATCCAATACCGAGTCATGCTCCGTATCCGTGGCATATACGATTGATTTGCCTTGACTGGAGATTCTGTAAGCAAATACGCCTCCCGGATGGTTTAACCTGCGATTTGTGATCTCCATGCCATTGACTTCCAAGGTTTGTCCCTCTTTTAATTCCGTAAATGTGAAGGCGGCGGGCATATCTTCCATCAAGACCGGAAAATTCTGGTACTGCTGTTGCTGTCTCATGGCATCTTCCAGGGTCACGTCTACATGAGAAGGGCCATACAGTTTGAAAAGATTTCCGGCTATATACGCTGGCTTAAAGAAGGGAAAGCCCTGGATATGATCCCAGTGGAGGTGACTGAACAGGAAGGTCCCCTCTCCCTGTCCACGACCAAAAGAGGTATTCATGAGGTCATCGCCAAGCACCCGGAGGCCCGTGCCACCGTCTAATATCATCAGGTTATCGGCGTTCCAAATGGCAACACACGGCGTATTACCGCCGTATTTTACGGTATGCAGTCCTGGCGTGGGAATGGAACCCCTGACGCCGTAATATTTGAGTTTCACAAGAAATCCGCCCCTCATCTTACCTAACAAAGAGGGTTCAGAGTGTCAAGGGTTTGGTCCTCCAGTGGCTCTGTTGTCAAGGGCTCGGCCCAGATACTGGTTTATTCGGGTTGGTCTTTTACTACTGGGCCAATTGTGTTATAGGGCACGAAAAAATTAAAGCACTCTGCCTACAGGCCGGTCCGCCGAAGGTTATCGACCTTGGCTTTTGGGGGGTCGTTTCGCGTTTGGGAGAAATGATCCTGGGGCAATTGTTTTAAAACTCATGATCGTCCTGCTGGGCACCCCCCTCTTTTGTGCCTTTACCATAGAAAGGAGTCAGGCATGGACATATCAGGCATGAAAAAAGCCCTGCTCAATAAAATTGAAAGCCCTGACACTATAGAGCCGAGGGTGCTTCAGGTACTCGACTATGGCTACAGGACACAGAGGGATATTGAGATCAAGATTGAGCAGCCTGAATTTACCTCTGTGTGTCCCATATCAGGTCTTCCGGACTTTGGGTGTATTACGATTCATTACCACCCAAATGATAAGATTGTCGAATTGAAATCCCTGAAGTATTACCTGTTGCAGTATCGGAGGGTTGGGATCTTTTACGAACACGTGGTTAATCGAATTCTGGAAGATCTGGTTTCGGTCGTGCGCCCAAAATTTATGGAGGTGGTGGGGACCTTTACCCCCCGGGGCGGCATAACCACGACAGTGCGGGTAGAATACAGGGGGGAAGGATAAAACCCTGTGAGTGATTATAAGATCAGGCCGATCGGCTGGGTCCGATCTCCCTTAAAAGAGCGACACGAGGCTCCACATCAGGGCCGACGCGCCGGTGTGGAGGCTGAGCTCATTATAGAGGAAGTGGTCTTGCAGGGCTTGGAGGGCATTCAGACCGGAGATAAACTTTTCGTTCTGTGTTGGCTCCACATGGCAGACCGCAAGACCCTCAGGGTTCATCCTAAGGGAAACCCGGCTATTCCCAAGCGGGGGGTCTTTGCAACCCGAAGTCCGGACCGTCCCAACCCCATTGGCCTTTGTCTGGTAGATGTGCTTGCCGTGGAAGGGCCAGTCCTCAAAGTTCGTGGACTGGATGCTGTGGATGGAACACCTATTGTGGACTTGAAGCCTTACATCTGCTCTCTGGACACTTAGTTTCTTGGTTGTGAATTTTGTGCTTTTACTGGTGGAAAACCTTTTGTGGCGCCCGTAAAGTCTCTTTTACACAAAGTCAAGCGAGCTAAAATGCTTAAAATGCCTAAAGTGAACTAACGTTAAGGCCTCAAAGAAACTTTTTGTAACAATTGGTTTCACCTTAATCTATGAACTTTAGGCACTCAACACTTATTGGAGGAAAATGGGATGAGAAGCATACGCATAAAGGGTAGCATGATGATTGCCGTCTTAATGGCCATCTTTTTGGCTATTGGCTGTGCTGCCACCAAGAAAATAACCCAAGACATCCTTGGCGAGGGGAAGGCCTTAAAGAAGAAGATCGCATTCTTACCCATTGTGAACGAAGCGGGTTACGGAGGGAAAGATTTTCAAGCGTCAGCCAGAATTCACCTTAACACTTTTTTGAAGCGCTTTTGCGATGGCCTATATATCGTGGATTCGCAAAAAACCCGCAATCTCCTGAAAGAGGTACCCCGCCTTCCATCCGGGCAGCTCGACAACCTGGCTCTGGCCAAACTTGGCAGGTCCCTCGGCCTCAATGTGGTACTGGAGGAGAGCCTTTCTGGGATTAAATGTTTGGCGGAAAAGCGCGGCATTTGGGGATTCAGAGACACCTGTATGCTCGCGCAACTCTGTGTGTGCGTGAGGGCTTATGATATTGAAACCGGAGCGATCCTTTTCGATGAGGTCGTTCAGGGCGAGGTCGAGGTCTCAGAAGATGACTGGCACAATCTCAAAAAAAGGAGTGGATACCGCAAGGAGATTGCAGATCGGCTTCTGGCCAAAACCACAGATGGGATATGTAAAAGGATCTGTGAGCTGTTAGGCGATGAGCCCTGGGAGGGATATATCACCTCATGTTCGGAGAATACATTTACGCTGTCAGCAGGCAAAGACGTAGGGCTTGCCATCGGAGATGTGTTGGAGGTGTTCGGAACGAGTGAACCCATCAAGGGCTCGGCAGGTCAGATCTATTTGGTTCCTGGTCCCAAGATCGGCGAGATCAGGATTACAAAGGTTCATAGAGACCGGGCCGAGGCTATTAGAATCCTTGGAAGTGATCTTCAAAAGAGCAGTCACGTTAAGTTGAAGCCCTAGGAACAAGCCCTTCCCAAGATTTGATAGATCGCTACGCAATCCCCCAAACCTTTTATGGCGACAGCGGGCGCTTCGTTGGCAAAAGACTTTGTGATGCATCTGTCAAGCCCTTCATGGGTTGCCCAAATGGCATTCAAGGGGGAGGGGGAGGTCACCATAGTTTATAGCTTACGCCTTTTCATTTCCGCTATTAGGTGATGCTGTAGCTATACCTCCTGCTGCCAAAATTTCGCCATATTCCGGCATTCGATCTAAAATCTTTTTGACGACATCCTTAAACATACTATTAGGCATTTTTGCTATGGACTTTTTTCGAACGTTGGGTGGCGCATAAAAAAGCAACCTAATGATGAGATCCATTGCAGCGTTCGTTTCTCTTTCAACCCACTTTCCTGTTTCAAATCGTTCTTGCATGAGCCCTGCCATCCATGCCCGCATTTTATCGATCTCCAGGTCATTTTGTTTTTCAATGGTTTTTTGCCTGATTTTCACCCAGGCTTGAAGTTGTTGTGGGTCAAAAATATCAAGGTAAATTTTTAAAATATCGAGTATACTTTTTTGTGAAGCGAGGTGTTTTTCCAAAATCTTGATTCGGCTTTTTTGGTACCATCCCAAAATGATGAGCCCTATAACGAGGATAATCGTATTTGCTATTTCCATTACCACTCTCCTTTCCCCGCCTTTTTGCAATTTCTCCAAAAGCACAAAACCCTGCCTCTCTTGATGAGAAACAGGGTCTTGGTATTCAATTTATGGCCCCCTTCGTGTTAGGGTTAAAATGATTTGTACCAAAATTTAAGGGCAGCTTGCCACAATACTGCGATTTTGTCAAGAATTCTAGGGGGTAACAGGCCTTGGGGGGATAGAATCAAGGAAGAGGAAAAGTCAAAATGATTACAACGCCTTAGATCAGAAACAGATGGGTGTCATGTTATTATATTGTTTAAGCTTGCAATCTATGGAGTATCGATCGCATCGGCTAACTCAGATCTGCGGTCTCCAAGGACTCAAAATAGGTCCGCACTGCATCCACCATTTCCTGTGTGGTCTTTAAACGGGCGATACTGGCCCGGAAACAGCTGCTGTGGGGAAGCCCCTTGGTAAACCAGCCAAGACGGCTTCGAAGGATACGCACGGCCCGACCTTCCCCAAAATGATTGACGGCATAGTCAATGTAACGAAGCACTGTGTTAAGGCGTTTGGGGCGATCTGGCCATCTGGGGGGTCTGGCGTGCATAAGATCAAGTGCCTGGGTGAAGATCCAGGGATTTCCGATAGCGGCCCGCCCTATCATAACACCGTCGCACCCGGTTTCCCGTTGCATCCTGAGCACATCATCTGGCCCGCGAATATCGCCGTTGCCTATGACCGACATAGAAACTGATTCCTTGAGCCGGGCGATTAAAGACCAATCTGCCCTGCCGCTAAACCCTTGAATGGCCGTCCTGGGGTGGATAGCTACCGCATCAACGCCGCAGTATTCAGCGATACGCGCTGCTCTGATCGCCTGCTTCCCTGAAGGCTCCCAACCCGTTCGCATCTTAACGGTCAAGGGAAGGCTGACTGCACTCCGGATCCCCTTTAAAACCGCTTCCAGCCTTTCTGGTTCACGCATCAGGGCCGCACCGGCTCCTTGTCTGATCACCCTTCGGACCGAACACCCCAGATTCACGTCAAGCAAATCGGCACCCGCGGTCTGTACGATCAGGGCAGCCTCCTTCATGATCTCTGGGTCTGCCCCGAATATTTGGGCCGAAAGGGGGCGCTCATTGGGATGGCTTATTAGAAGCTCTGTGGTCTTTTTCGAACCGTGCACAAGGCCGTTTGCGCTTACCATCTCTGTAACGACTAAGGCACATCCCGCTTCTCTGGCTAAGCGTCGAAAAGGGAGTTGGGTGATGCCAGCCATGGGGGCCAGAATAAGGGGATTCTCTAAGACTAAGTTGCCGATTTTCATAAACACTGATGAAAGAGAGGGCTCCACCTTTCAACTTACTAAGGAGAGCATAATATTATTGTTTGCAATAAATAATGTAAAGATGTTTCGATGTAAACGATTTGATGCTCCCATTAGTAAATTGATAGTAAAAGGCTGGGCATTGATCCTTGACGCTTATAACACTTTTTCTTATACTGTTTGAAAATCTGAGGCAATTATCTCGATCTTTACCCCAAAAGCATGAGTCGGGATAGTGATATGCTGGCCATAAGAATCCTGATTTTATCCTTCGAGATACCACAGCGGAGCAGAGCCTATGAAAGAACATGGATCATCCAGGAAAGTGTTACTGGGTATCATAGCTGGTTTAGCGATTATCATCACTATTATATACCTGTCTTATCTGAACCAAAAGGCTTTTGAAAGGACAATTGTCTCCCAGGAACAACACCAATTGTTGACAATTGCAAAGACGGCCGCGAGTAGATTGGAAGATTACATGGTTGAGCATTTAGGATCTCTAAAAACGATATCAATGAACCCTTTAGTGCAAGTAAGAGCAAAAATATGCAAAGAAAAACCCCTCAAAGAGACTGAACATTTCAGACCTTGTCGTAAATATTGTCCGATCAAAACGCTTTACAAAATTGACGAATCAGGGGTGGATGCACTGACCTTTTTTGACGCCAATGGTGTTGTCTTGTGTACTCATCCTTATGTACAGGGCAGGATCGGAGCGGATTGCGCTGAAAAACCGGATATCGCTCATGTGCTAAGGGAACACAAGCCTTATGTGGGTGAAGTGTTTCATCATGATTTAGGTGGCGTCATATCTATCTCGGAACCCGTATTTTATGAGGGTGAATTTGCAGGGATTATTCAATGGACGATTACCCTGGATAATCTGTATAAGCGCTTTATCCAGCCAATCAAGGTGGGCAGGGAAAGCTTTGTATGGATATTGGATCAGAAAAAAACAATTTTAAGCACACCATTGAGACATCCTGATTTGAAGCAAGTGGGTGATGATATTATGGCCTCGAGAAAGGAGGCGTTCCCTGATTATGATTGGTCAGAATTAGAGGATATTGTAGAAAAAGCAACACGGGGAGAAGAAGGTGTCGGCATCTATGATTGCCCGACGTGCGGTAAGAGACTTATCGCTTATGCCCCTATTCGTATGGGGACCCACTTATGGTCGATTGGTATTGCTATGGATTATTCTGAAATTGCAGCACCCATTTATGCCCATGCGAGAAATACATTTGGGCTTTCGGGACTTGTCATATTGTTATTTGGAGCTGGCTGCATTGCTCTTCTTAGAATCCAGAAGAGAAAGGCGGATCTTGAAGCAGAGACAAAGTATTTGAAACATATTGCTGAATCAGCGGAGGCGCTACGTAAGAGCGAGCAGCGCTTTCGTGATTTGGTGGAGAACTGCCTTACTGGCATTTTTATTATCCAGGATGATCAAATCGTTTATAAAAATCCGGAACAGGAAAGACTCTTTGGTCCTTTGCCTGAGTCATTTAAATTCACAGATTTTGAAAACATCCACCCGGATGATGTTGAAAAGTTCAAGCAGTTCTATCAGAGGGTGCTTTCAGGAGATGCTCGAACGCTGGATACGGAATTTAGGTTTTATTCTGCTGGTAAGTTGGATGGCGGGGTTAACATGAGATGGGTCCATTGCCGGGCAAGTTTGATTGAATACCAGGGGGAAGCGATATTGGTCAATATGATGGACATTACCAGGGCCAAAGAGCTGGAGCATCTTGTATCGATTAGGCAAAAAATGGCCTCCCTCGGTCATGTGGCTGCTGGCATCGCCCATGAAATAAGAAACCCACTTTCCGGCATTAATGTTTATTTGGCGACCCTGAAAAAGATTTACGATAGTTCGGATAGCTTCGAACCGGAGACCCTTGAGAAAGTCAAGAGAATTGTCGGACAGCTCCAATCTGCTTCAAACAAGATAGAGCTGGTTATCAGAAAGGTCATGGATTTTTCAAGGCCGAGCACACCTAACTTGGCTTTGACAGACATTAATGAATCTATCGAAGAAGCGGTGAACCTTTCCTCGGTTACCTTGAGAAAAAGCGGAATTAAACTTGAAAAATCACTGGCTCGAAATTTGCCGCGGTGCTATGCGGATTCTCATTTAATTGAACAGGTGCTTTTGAACCTGATTACAAATGCTGCCCAGGCCATGAAAATGATCGACGGCCCCCAGAGAATAGAGATAACCTCCTCTCAAGAGAATAACTATATTATTATACGCGTTTCCGATTCGGGCCCGGGTATGCCCTCAAACATTAGAGACAAGATCTTTGATCCCTTCTTTACCACTAAGAGCGATAGTTCAGGGATAGGGCTGAGCCTCAGTCACAGGATTATCACAGACCACGGTGGATCTTTGGACGTATTTAGGAGTAAATGGGGCGGGGCTGAGTTCAGGATTAAAATTCCAGTGGAAAAAAGGATGAGCCGTAAATGATTTCATACGCCATATATGTCGTTGATGACGAAGAAACCATAAGGGAAGGGGTCACCATGGCCCTTGAGACAGACTACCAGGTAAAAGCATTTTCTTCAGCCGAAGCTGCAATCGAGGCCATGAATAACAATCCCCCCGACCTGGTTCTGCTTGACATCGGGCTGCCGGGTATGGATGGAATCGAAGCGCTTGGCAGAATCATAGAGCTTTACCCTGATATTTTGACTATCATGATAACCGCTTATGAGGATATCAATACTGTGATCTCTGCCATGAAGCTTGGGGCCCACGATTATGTGGTAAAACCCATCCATATGGATGCCTTGGAGGTGACTATCCGGAATGCTCTTGAAACGGTCAGGCTGAGAAAAGAGGTTCAGCTCCTTCAGGAAAAATATCTTAAGGAGAACCTTCCTTGCTTCATAGGAGAAAGCAATGCTATCCAGGATGTAATGGCGTTTGTAGGAATGGTGGCCAAGAGTCCGGACACCCCGATTCTCATTCTTGGGGAGACAGGAACAGGCAAGGAATTAATTGCCAGTGCTATCCACTACAGAAGCCCCAATTTTAAGGGCCCCCTGGTCACTGTAAACTGTGGCGCCATCCCAAATGATCTTATCGAAAGTGAACTTTTTGGATATGAGAGAGGGGCTTTTAGCGGCGCAAGCGCCTCCGGTAAAAAGGGGTTGGTAGAACAGGCCGCAAATGGAACCCTGTTCTTGGACGAGGTGGGTGACTTGAGCATGGCAGCCCAGGCAAAGCTTTTGCGTTTTCTTGAAGACGGCGAGTATTACAGACTGGGGGGGGGTAAAAAGCTCCGGATCCAAACCAGGGTCGTCTCTGCCACCAATAAAGACCTGGAGAGCATGATAGAAAAAGGCGATTTCAGACGAGATCTTTACTACCGCCTTGCGGTTATCAAGGTAGAGGTGCCATCCTTAAATAATCGCCGTGATGATATTGTCCCCATTGCCAGACACTTTCTGGTAGAGTTTGGTCGAAAGCACGGTAAGACCTTTAGCGGACTTTCTCCCCAGGCCGAAGATGCTTTGAAGAAGTTCCACTGGGAGGGCAATGTTCGTGAGTTAAGAAACGTCATTGAAAGGGGGGTCCTGGTCGGCAAGGGGCCAGAGCTGACGCTCCAAGACCTTGGCATAGAATATCTCAAGGGTGAAACCCACAGCGAGCAATCCCTCCAGGGCGTAGGCCCCTCCAAGCCGGGGGCCGAAATCGCCTTTCCTCCTATTCCCCCGACAGGTATCGATTTTTCCTCTGTACAAGAATCTTTGGAAAGATACTATATTGCGGAAGCTCTGAGATTGGCCGGAGGCAATGAAAGCAAGGCCGCGCAGCTTCTTAACATAAATCACCACACCTTCCGCTACCGCAGGAAAAAATTGCAAATAAAATAGTTCCATCCGACCAACACTATCCCATCTGCCCATTTTGCAATTTTTCTAAATTCGATTTTGCAATTTTTCTAAATTCGACTGCTGAACACACAACTGTGTACAAGGGCAAATAAGCCTAACCTGCCGAAATTTATAATCTTTATCAGGGTCGCGTTTTCTTGGCATACCTCCTGCTTTAGTAGGTCACCACAGAGCAAACCAGTGTTGATATTTCAAATCCTTTTTGCAACGAAAGTTAAGCAGATGGGCCTGTACAGCAAGCTAAAAGATATAAAAATACTACTTGTAGATGATGATGAGTGGATAAGAGATTCTTTGAGCCTATTCTTTGAAGCCGAAGGGCGCCATTTGCTGGCCGTTGAGACTGCCGAAGAGGGTATGGAAGCACTAAAGAAGCAAAGCTATGACATTATTATCAGCGATTACAGGCTGCCAGGCATGGACGGGCTGGCGTTTTTCAAGCTGGTAGAAGAGTCTCATCCGGATGCCATAATGATACTCGTCACAGCGTACGGCAATATTGACATTGCATCTGAGGCAATCAGGATAGGAATCCATGATCTTATTCAAAAGCCATTCACGGCCGAGACTATTGAAAAATCTCTATGGTGGTTGATCGAAAAGCGTAAAAAGGAAAGTGGCCATCTCGGTACCAAAGGGATAAAGCCAACAGAAATCGACGAAGTTAAGCTATGTTAATCTGATTCAGAGTTCTGTGCATTGCATTAACAACAGTCGTCTCCATGGCTCTTTGCACCTGGAGATATCAGGATAGATCGAATCTTATGAAAAAACAGAGATTATCCAGGAAAGTGCTGATGGCTGGCGCAGCTGGTTTGGCTGTTATTGCCATTTTTGTATATGTGTCGTACCTCTGCCACAGGAACTTTGAGGAGACAGTGATTTCACAAACTCAACAGCAGTTACTGACAATTGCAAAGGCGACTGCGGACAGATTAGAAGAATTTGCTGACGCCCTTTCAAGAGAGTTGAAGATTATTGCAATGGAACCGGCACTCCAAGAAGAGATCCAAAATAGGGTTATGCAAACCGGAATAGATGTCTGTCCCATCAAAATATTTTATGAATCTCATAAAGGTGATGTTGATGCCTTTACTGCATTGGATGCCGATGGGATTATGTTGCACAGGCATCCATTTATAAAAGGCAGGCCGGGAACGGATCACTCTGATAAGCCAGGTGTAGCATATGTCATACGAGAACATAAACCGTATGTCAGTGAATGGTTTTATAACCACTCAGGTGAACCCGTTATTTCTATCTCAGAACCTGTATTTTATAAAGATCAATTTGCTGGGCTTGTGCGATGGATGATAAGCTTGGATACTTTGTCTAAACATTTTGTTCAGTCAACCAAGGTGGGCAGGGAAGGCTTTGTATGGATATTGGATCAGAGAAAAACAATATTAAGCCATCCTGATCCAAAACAGGTTGGTCAACATATAATAGCCTCAAGAAAAGAGGTGTTTCCCGATCATGATTGGTCGGCATTAGAAGATATTGTAGTAAAAGCCACACAGGGGGAAGAAGGTGTCGGCATCTATGATTGTGCGCCATGCGGTACGAGGCTTATAGCTTATGCCCCGATTCATATGGGAAACCAGTTATGGTCAATTGGTGTTTCTATGAATTATTCTGAAATTGCAGCACCCATTCGAAGGCATGCAATGAATTATCTAGAGATTACATCGCTTTTCATGTTGCTGTTTTCGGCTGGAGGGTTTGCTCTTTACAGAATCGAAAAGAGGAGGGCTGCACAACTTGAGAAGAAAAACCAAGAATTAAGGCAGGAAATAACCAACCGCAAGCGGGCGGAAAAAGCGCTACGGGAGAGTGAAGCACAGAAACAGGCCATTCTGGATGCTTCGGTTGATATGATCATGCAAGTTGATAGGGAGATGAGGATCGTCTGGGCAAACAAGATGGCAGCCAGCATTGTTAATAAAACCCCTGAGGATCTGATAGGCCATACGTGTCATAAATTTTTTCAGAACGCCGAGGCTCCTTGCCCGGGTTGCCCCTGTAAAAAGGCCTTGGAAACGGGCAACACTGAACATGCAACGATGTATCAACCTGCCATGGATACTGTGGGCGAATCTTATTGGGAAGACTATGGCGTGCCGCTCAGGGATGAATCTGGTCAGATCGTCGGTGTTATTGAGATTGCACGAAATGTTACGGAAAAAATAAAAGCCGAACAGGCACTGGTTCAAGCCAAGGAGGGCTGGGAAAATACATTTGATGCCATAACCGACATGGTTATGCTGCTGGACAGTGAACACCGAATATTTCGTGTGAACAAGGCTACGGCCGAAGCTTTCAATACCACCAAGGAAAGCCTGATGGGCAAAAAATGTTATGAGGTGGTGCACAGGGAAAACCACCCAATCGAGCAATGCCCATTGCTTCTTACCATGAAAACATTAGAGCCCCATACCAAAGAGATAACCGAGCCCAACATAGGTGGGACTTACATATGCTCAACTTCTCCCATACTGGATCATGAGGGAACGCTATCAGGTTATACCCATACCCTCAAGGACATTACGCAATCGAAGCGTCTTGAGGCCCAACTCCTACAGGCTCAGAAGATGGAGTCCATCGGCACCCTTGCCGGAGGTGTGGCCCATGACTTTAATAATCTCCTCATGGGGATTCAGGGATACGCCTCCTTGATATTAAAAGATCTTGATTCGACCCACCCTCATTATCAGTGGCTAAGACGCATTGAAAATCACGTTAAGAGTGGAGCAGGGTTAACGAGACAGCTTTTGGGGTTTGCCAGAGGCGGAAAATGTGAAGTTAAGCCGACAGACATTAATGAAATTGTTAAAAAAAGTTCAAGCATGTTTGGCCGCACCAAGAAGGAAATCACCATCAGAGAGAAATATGAACAAGATGTCTGGACCGTAGAAGTTGATCAAGGCCAGATCGAACAGGTCCTTTTGAACCTTTACGTAAATGCCTGGCACGCCATGCCGGGTGGTGGAGATCTTTACCTGGAGACGAGCAACGTCACCCTGGATGAGAACTATACAAAACCATATAATGTGCGACATGGAAGATATGTTAAAATATCCATTACCGATACCGGCATTGGTATGGATGAAGCCACCCGACGAAGGATATTTGATCCCTTTTTTTCAACAAAAGAGATGGGTCGGGGGACAGGATTGGGATTGGCTTCGGCCTATGGCATTATCAAGAATCATGGTGGTATCATCAATGTTTACAGCAAAAAGGAGCATGGCTCCACTTTCAATATTTATCTGCCTGCTGCAGAAACCACGGTCAACAGTGAGAGATCCATGGCTAGGGAGGAAGAGATCAAGCGGGGCAGCGAAACAATCCTTTTGGTCGACGATGAGCAAAACATCCTGGATGTAGGCAAAGAGCTGCTAAGAGAACTCGGGTACAAGGTGCTGGTGGCGTCAGGGGGTGAAGAAGCTCTTGATATTTATAAAGCAAACAAGGATAGGATTGACATGGTTATTTTGGACATGATTATGCCTGGCATGGGTGGAGGAGAAGTATATGACCGCATGAAGGAGATTAAACCTGAAATCAAAGCTCTCCTTTCGAGTGGTTACAGCATAAATGGTGAGGCAAGCGAGATATTGGAAAGTGGTTGTGACGGTTTTATACAGAAACCTTTTGACATTAAACAGCTGTCTCAAATGGTGAGGAAGGTTTTGGACGATTAATCGACATGGATCCAGGGATCTTTCCAAGGCGTTTTACGACCCCTTTCTGGTCTTGTCATCCCGAAGCCTTTTCTTTTCTATCCCTCATATAAAACGCCTCATGGAATACTTCCAAGTTTGCTGCGCAGCATTCATGCATTTTTTATAGCCTAACCAGTACGAAAAAAAAACACTGCCGTGAGACAGAACCCCCGCCCGGGAGGGCAGGGAGGCTTCACTGTTGATGTTTCACCAATCTGTTCTGGAGTCCGATCAATCCCCTTCACACAGTGGCCTTTGATGTGGGGTTTCAGAAGTTTTGAATGAAACATCCTTAAGTTTTTGGGTGCTATGATTTACATTTTGCAAAAATCAAGATATGGAAAAGACTGCTCCCATTTATATTGGAAAGGGTTTTGAAAAAACTCGAGACCTTGCACAACCCCTTTTCACTTATTTACATGAACTTTTTGACCCATCTACGGGCTTGCTCACTAAATCCTAACACGGAGTGAAGCGGAGTGCCTCTGTTCAAGCCGTCAGGCGCAACCTTTGCGCTCAAACTCGGCCCAAGGGCCTCAAACAGTTTAGGATTTGCCCACTGGCGTGGGCCGTTCACTTCGCCCGGATGGGTACCCCAAAAAATTCATAATGACCGCTCAAAGGGGTTGTGCAAAGGTCTCAACTCAAGAAGAAAAAGAGGGGAAAGTGGTTGTTACAAAGGCTGACATCTATGAGAAGGTCATATTTGCCGAAAGGCCGGTGTGCCCTCATTGCGCCAAGGAGATGAAGGTATGGGAATGTCATGAGAGCGGCCTTTCATGCGGCTCGGGATGGGGAACTCCATATCTTTTTGTCTGTTTCAACGACGAATGCCCTGCTTTTGTCAAAGGCTGGAAAGCGATGAAAAGTAACTATGGCCGGAGGTGCTCATATCGGTGCATCTGTTTCCCTGATTCGCTAAAAACTGAGATGATGATGGTCTTTTCCCAACATGACGGCAAGGCAAGCATCGTGGATGAGAAGGTCATAGCCGCAGATAGGGCCAGTGGGACCGCTGAAGACCCCGCTGTGCAAGAGCTGGTCCGGTGCTTTGAGTGCAGAGATGTGAAATCTCTTTTGACCAGCGTTTTTGACGAGAAAGTCTATTACAAGGTGCGCTTGAAGGCAGCCGAGTTGATAGGAGAGCTGGGTCTGATCGAAACCATTGAGCCTCTGCGCAACCACGAATTTAAAGATCAGCGCATAGCAACCAGGGTACCAGATGCAATCAAAAGGATACACAAAATTAACCGTACGCAGGAATGCCCCTTTTGTACGGAGATTGTCGAGACTGGAGCCACCACATGCCGTCACTGTGGCAGAGATTTATCTTCAACTTAAGTCTTGATTTTGTTGGGTCTTCTTTGTTAAAAGCCATTTTTCTACCCAAGGAACTGAGATGAACTCTGGACAAGCCCAGAAAACGGTTGGTGCGGTTATGGTCGTTGGGGGCGGTATTGCCGGAATGCAATCCGCCTTGGACCTCGCCTCCGCTGGATTCTATGTTTACCTGGTTGAAGCCTCCCCTGCCATCGGCGGGACCATGGCTCAACTGGACAAGACCTTTCCCACGAATGACTGTTCCATGTGTATCCTTTCCCCCAAGCTGGTCGAGGTTGGTCGGCATACCAACATCGAGCTGCTGACTCTTTCTGAAGTACAAAGTGTATCCGGGGAGGCGGGCAACTTTGAGGTAACGGTTTTTCAGTCTCCCCGTTACATCGACATGGATCGGTGCATGGGGTGCGGCACCTGTGCAGAAAAATGCCCCAAGCGTATTGTTGATTTTTACAATGCCGGCCTGAGCAAGCGAAAGGCCGCCTATCTTCCTTATCCCCAGGCTGTTCCCTTAAAGTATGTGATTGATTCGAAGCGCTGTATCTATTTTCAAAAAGGGGGGCGGTGCAAGGCGTGCCAGAAATTCTGCCCAACCGGTGCGGTGAACTTTGAGGACAAGGCCAGGGTCCGCAAGATCCGGGTGGGGGCTATGATCCTGTGTCCGGGATTTGTTCCCTATAGTCCCCTCAAGTGCGACACGTTTTTCTACGGCCGACATCCCAATGTGGTGACCAGCCTGGAGTTCGAACGGATACTGAGTGCCAGTGGCCCTTACCAGGGACACTTGGTGAGGCCCTCTGATCAAAAGGAACCAGAAAGAATTGCGTGGCTTCAGTGTGTGGGCTCCCGAGATAGCCACCACGGTGCCAACGGGTATTGTTCAACCGTGTGCTGTACCTACGCCATTAAACAGACCCTGATTGCAAAGGAGCACAGCACAGGGGCCCTGGATGCAGCTATATTTTATATAGACATTCGCACCCAGGGTAAGGACTTTGAGAAGTGCTATGTGCGAGCCAGAGAGGAGGGGATTCGGTTTGTAAAATCAAAGATCACCAGCCTCATGCCTGGGGATGACACAGCAAACCTCATGATTCGATATACCGATGCAATGGGGAGGAGGGTTGAGGAAGAATTTGACATGGTGGTCCTGTCTGTAGGGCTGAGCGTACGGAAAGATACGGTTTTGCTGGCCGAAAAACTGGACATAGCGCTTGACCCATATTATTTCGCAGCCACAAGCAACTTTAGACCGGTTGAGACATCCCGGCCTGGAATCTATGTTTGTGGCGTCTTCCAGGGGCCAAAAGATATACCTGACTCGGTGATGCAGGCGAGCGCTGCGGCCTGTGTAGCAGGCAGCAGACTCGCCACTGCACGGGGCACCCTGGCGCGAGAAAAACCCAGTGTGTCTGAGCGCATTGTAGCCGGGGAACCCCCACGCGTGGGGGTATTTGTGTGCAACTGCGGTGTGAACATCGGCGGGATTGTCCGGGTACCGGAAGTGGCAGCTTATGCAAAGACCTTACCCTACGTGGCCTATGTGGAGGAGAATCTCTTTACCTGTTCCCAGGATACCCAGGACAAGATTGGAGAGGTGATCAGAGACCACGGCCTTAACCGCATTGTGGTGGCTGCTTGCAGTCCCCGAACTCATGAACCCCTTTTCCGGGAGACCCTGACTCAGGCAGGCCTTAACAAATACCTCTTTGAGATGGCTAACATTCGGAACCAGTGTTCCTGGGTCCATAGAAATGATCCGGATGCGGCGACTGAAAAGGCCAAGGACCTTGTGCGCATGGCAGTGGCTAAGGCAGTGCGCCTGGAACCTCTGGAAGAAGTGAAGCTGGATGTGACCCAGGCAGGCCTGGTCATCGGGGGTGGACTGGCAGGCATGGCCGCGGCCCTGGGGCTTGCAGATCAAGGCTTCCCGGTCCATCTGGTTGAAAAGGAAAAGGCACTGGGGGGCCACGGCAATAAACTGGCGAAAACCTGGAAAGGTGAAGACATAGGGGCCTTTGTCGCGGAGATGGTTCAAAGGGTGAAAAGCCATCCGCTTATTTCCGTGCACCTGGAATCCACAGTGGTGGAGGCTGAAGGGTTTGTGGGGAATTTCAGGTCTACCATAAAAATCGGGAAGGAGACCGAGGTCGTTGAGCACGGTGCAGTCATTATCGCCATAGGGGCACACCAGCTCAAGCCCAATGAATATCATTTTGGCAGACACCCCAACATCTTTGCCTCCCTGGACCTTGACCGGGCCATTGAAACTGATCCTGAAAGGTTCAAGAATGTCAAAGGGGCCGTCTTTATCCAGTGTGTGGGCTCAAGAGAACCGCAAAGGCCTTACTGCAGCAAGGTTTGCTGCACCCACTCTATTCAGAGTGCCTTAAGGCTGAAAGATCTCAACCCAGACATGGACATTTATATCCTGTTTCGTGATATTCGCACTTACGGCCAAAGAGAAGAGATTTACAGAGAAGCCCGCTCAAAGGGAATTGCCTTTGTCCGTTATAGCCTGGAAGAGAAACCACAGATGGACATTTTAGGCGATAAGCTTAGGGTCACGGTGATGGACCAGATGCTTGAGGTGCCGGTCCAAATTGATGCAGACATCATCACCCTTGCGTCGGCCATTGTGCCTCCGGCAGATGGCAAGCCCCTTTCAAGGCTATACAAGCTTGCCATGAACGAGGAGGGTTTTTTTCAGGAGGCCCACGCAAAACTACGGCCTGTCGATTTTGCTACAGATGGCGTCTATATGGCCGGCCTTGCCCACGGTCCTAAGCCTGTAGAGGAAAGCATTGCCCAGGCACAGGCTGCCGCTGCCAGGGCCGCAGCCTTGCTTGCATCAAAGACCATTTGTATGAGCACCGTAGTGGCGTATAGTCATCCGGCCTATTGCTCGGGCTGCAGAACGTGTGTGGACATCTGCCCGTTTGGGGCTGCAAGTCTTGATGCCAAGACAGGCAAGGCGCAGATCAATCCAGCCCAGTGCAAGGGGTGTGGACTGTGTGTGGCATCGTGCCGCTCAGGGGCATTGAACCTGAAGGGATTTGACCAGAGCCAGACCTTTGCTATGATCAATGAGGCCCTGGCATCGTAGGGGGTACAAAAGGCATGAAGGGATGGGAGCCCAAGATTATTGCCTTTCTCTGCAACTGGTGCAGTTACAGCGCTGCTGATCTGGCGGGTGTGAGCAGGCTGGCCTATCCATCCAATATCCGGGTCATCCGCATCCCCTGTACGGGCCGCATGAGCCCCAAGTTTATCCTGAATGCCTTTCGTCACGGGGCTGACGGGGTGTGGGTCTCTGGATGCCACCCCGGGGAGTGTCATTACCTGGAGGGTAATTATTATGCTCGGAGAAAATTTGCTCTGCTGAAAAACTTTCTGGAACATATCGGGATCGAACCAGGGCGACTTTGGTTTTCCTGGATTTCTTCTTCAGAGGCGACCAAGTTTGTGGATATGGCCAACATGGTAAACGACAAGGTGAAGGCCCTGGGTCCGGCCAAACATCTGATCAAAACGAGGGCTAGAGTATGAACGTTGGGGTCGCCCCATTTGGCGTACTGGCGTGATCGATTGGAAGCGGCTGGCTGATGGCCAACGGCTCAAGGCTAAAGAAAAACTTCCATTTGCTTTATACCTCACAGTTGTTACGGGTGGCTTAAATGCTGGCGTACAGATCAAAGATTCGTGAAACTGCAAGACGGTTGCTCACAGATCACCAAGTAGATGCTGTGATCGGATTTAAGAAGGGCACCGTGCCTATGATGTGTCAGCCTGTGCTCATCACTAGACCAGAAGATGTTGACATGCTTCATTGGGATAGTTTCTGCGGGGTGAATCTGGCCAATTATCTGCCCAAACGCCAAGGGCGCATTGCAGTCGTGGCCAAGGGGTGCGATGCCCGAAATATTGTGGTGCATATCCTGGAGAATCAAATCAAGCGGGATCAAGTCTTTGTCATGGGGATCCCCTGCAAAGGCATGGTAGACCGCCGGAAGATCACCAGAGCATTGAAGGACCAGGACATCCTGGAAGTGACGGAAGGCGCAGACACGATTGTGGCAAAGGGTAACAGCTTTGACATGCCCTTCAACAAGGCCGATGTACTCCAGGACAACTGCGCCATTTGCATCCACCGCAATCCGGTGATCTATGACGAACTGATGGGAGACCCTGTGCCTGAACAGGAGGGCGTCGACCGGTATGCAGATGTGCGAGCGGTGGAGAGCATGGGCGCTGATGAGCGCTCAAAGCACTTTCAAGATTTGGTCGCCTCATGCATCCGCTGCTATGCCTGCCGCGACGCGTGCCCCCTTTGCTATTGTCCTACTTGCTTTGTGGATGAATCGCGACCGCAGTGGTTAGGGAAAAGTATTGATCCGACAGATACCCTGACATTTCATTTGCTCAGAGCCTTTCACTGCGCGGGTCGCTGCACGGATTGCGGGGCGTGTGAGCGTGCCTGCCCCATGGGGATTAAGGTGCGGCGGTTTACCAAGAAACTGGAAAAGGATGTGCTCGAGCTTTACAACTATGAGGCAGGCATGAGCCTGGAGACCAGGCCCCCTCTGGATGTGTACCGGCCAGACGATCCTGGAGATTTCATTGCATGAAGGGAGACGGGTATACAGGAGCGATTGTGGAGGGGTGCCCAGGGCAAGATGCTAGCTCCCTGGAGAATGCTTTGTTTATTACGGCTACGGAAACAGCACTGCCGACATCATTACAAAAAGAGCTTTTTCCCAAATATTACAGCATAGCTTTTGTAGCTTCCCTCGGTCACAGATAGGGAAGGGGACTTTGAAAAAGGCGCCGCGCGTCAGTCCTGCACGTGATTCGGTCCATAGCAACAAGCATAAAACTGAGATTGAGGTCTTAAGCCGTATTCAGTCCAAGCCGCCTGACCGTTGACCGGGCAAGATAGAGGCTCTATTCTTTCAAGGCTTCCTTGACCAATTTAACCAACTCGTCTGGATCGATCGGTTTTTCAAGATAACCGTCCGGTATCGTATATTTGGTCAATCCTGTCGTTTCAGCAAATTTTTTTTCATCCCGTAGCGGCTGTTTGTACATAAAATTTCTGAAATCGACGCCTGTTACGTCAGAGACACCTGTCACCACGACAACGGGAATATGGCTCATGTCCGGGTCCTTTCTCAACTCCTGGAACATGGTAATGCCACTTTTCTTTGGCATCATCAGGTCGAGGAGTACCAGGTCTGGCTTCTCCTTGCGCAGGATTTCTAGCCCCTCAACCCCGTCTTTAGCACTCACGCTTGTATAACCGTTTTCCTCGAGAACCGAACTGAGAAAGGTAATAATATCCGGCTCATCATCCACGATCAATATTTTCCTCGGCATTTTCCCCTCCTTTCCATAATAAGCAACGAACCTATGAGTTACTTGCCACCCGCTCAGATTCATAGCACGGGATACCACCCTTTGAAACACCAAATTAAAACAGGGCAAACCCGGGTGCAGTCAAAACCGTTACAAGCAAGCTGTTTTGAAACAGCTTGTAAGCAAAGGGGCGAACAGAGCCTCGGCCCGTGCAACTATGCTGACGGGCGGGGTTTTATTACTCGAAGGATTTCCTTGAACAGGTCTTCTTTTAAAAGAATTCCCACGACATCTTCACCTTGCACCACTGCCAAGCTATCCACCTTTTTAGAGTTCATAAGATGCAGGGCCTCCATAAGGGTGCCGTTCTTATGCGTGACGTAAATGACTGGTGACATGATTTCGGAGACCAGCCTGTCCAATATTGCTTCACATTCCGCCAAAAACTGACCTTGCCAGAAGATAGGAATGTCCTCCATGTCCTCCATTGGGTTAGCAGGAGGCTCGATACGTTCAAGGATATTATCAATGGAAAGCATACCCAGGATTTCTTCCTTGTTTTCGCTTTCTTCAATGACCAGTAAGAAAGACGGGTCTGTGCCTGAGCGCTTTTCTGCAAGCGCCATCACCGCTTCCGCAACCTTGGTTTGGGGCGATATACGTCGAAATGCCTCTATGTTTAGCATCAAGTCCTTTATTCGTCTTTCATACATTTATGTATTGTGGGAAATGACTCGATACACCAAGAGCCACCTCTTATCATGCCTTTGTTTATTAATGTTCCATTTTCAAGTTGCCCATCTGCCACAGGCAAAAGATATTAAACATGCCATCCCCCATTCTCTTTGAAAGGAATGATTTCGTCTGATTATCCTTAAACCTTTGATAGCAACAGATATGCCAGGGGGCAAGTTCCCTTTTGATGTTAGCTAACACTTTGATTTTACGGATTTTATGTTTAGATATAGAGGCCGCCTGGTTTTTAGATTTCGGCAGATTTATGCCGCTTTTGCAAGCTAAAAATAATCATTGACGTATTTATGCCGCTTTATTATATATAAGCTTTATTTACATAAGATTGTATGGTGACAGACGGGTGGCCTGCTCTTCTTCCGAGACACTTTGGCCCCTCTAAAGTGAAGAGGGGCCAAAGAAAATATGGGTTTATATGAGTCCTTACAAATCGATTACATTGCATGGCCAAATCGAAGCAGACCTTTTTCCTGAACTTGTCGTTGCCACAGAGCACATGCGCTCCGTCATTAGGATTGTCGAGCAGATTGCTAAGGCTGATGTGAATGTTCTCATTTTTGGCGAATCCGGAACCGGTAAAGAACTCTTGGCCCGCCTCATCCACCAGAAAAGCAATCGGCGGGATAAGCCCTTTGTCCCCATAAACTGCGGTACTCTGTCTGGCGAGCTCTTTGAAAGCAAACTGTTCGGTCATGAGGTGGGGGCCTTCACGGGCGCCGTCAGACGCACTAAGGGTAGGTTTGAACAGGCACACCAGGGAACACTCTTTCTGGATGAAGTCTCTGAAATTTCGCCAGCCAATCAGGTGAGCTTTCTGCGGGTGCTGGAGGATAGGAGCTTCCGTCGAATTGGAGGTGAAACTCCCATCAGAGTAGATGTTCGCATCGTAGCCGCTACTAACAAGGACCTTGCCGTGGAAGTGAAACGGGGGCACTTTAGAAAGGACTTGTATTACCGTCTCCAGGTCATTCCGATAAACCTTCTCCCTCTGAGGGAGGGGCAGGAGGCCATACCCCATCTTGTGCGCTATTTTTTGGACCGCTTTGCTAATTTATATCATAGAGATCGGGTCACTGTATCCCCGAGGGCCATGCGGTACTTGATGTCCCATGATTGGCCCGGCAACATCAGGCAGCTGAAGAATTTGTTGGAGCGGATGTTTTTGATGACCTCACGCCCGATTATCGACGTCGACGATTTCCCAGACGATTTTGTGGAAGGTGCCCCAGTTTTGATAGAGAACCAGCATCAGAAATCCCGTCATAACTGCTCAGAAACTTTGCCCCCCCCATTGGATTGTGCCATCCTGCCGCTTCGGGAGGCCCGTGAAAGGCTGGAAAAGGATCTCATCTTGCGGGCCCTCGAAATATCGGGTGGACAGAGGGCCAAGGCGGCTGAACTCCTTCAAATCAAGCCTCGAACCCTTCGACAAAAGATGAATCACTACCGTATTCAGTTTACCAGGAAGCGAAAAAAAACGGTCAAGGAGAATTAAACTTGTCCCGAAAACTGGCGTTTGTTTTCGTTGGCATAATGATTGCTGTTATGTTGGTTACTTTTTTCCTGGTCCAGGAGCTCAGACACACGATAGCATCTTCTGCCGGGCCTGCCCTGGATGTTGCCGTTGCCATTGACTCCTTGATCAGAAAGGTGGTGGGTTTACAGACAACGGTCCTTTTTATCATTGTTTTAGGGGCATGTCACCTTATTGCAACGGACCGCCGCAGGACAAAAGCCATTAGTGCCCAGATATCAAACCAGACAAAGAAGCTGCTTGAATCTAAAGAAAAGTGTCAAACCCTCTTTGATAATACCGATGCCCTTGTCTTTGTCCTAAACACCGAAGGTCAGTACGTGACCATGAACCAATATGGGCTCAACTATTTGAATACGTCCATTAAGGAGATTCAACATAAGTATGTGGAAGAACACCTGGGAGAGAAAAGCGCCCCAAGATTTCGGGACGATTTTCGACAAGCCCTGGAATGTGGGGAGTTGACAAAATCAATGGAATATTTGGTCATTAAAGGGAAAGAATGTTACGTGGATCTCTACATGAAGGTCTTGAAAACAGGGGAGAATGAAGACCCCTCAATATTGGTCATCATTAGGGACGTTACCCAAAAAAAACTCTTTGAGGAGAAATTGTTGCAAGCCGAGAAACTGGTTTCACTGGGGGTTTTATCAGGAGGTGTGGCCCATGAAATCAATAATCCATTGGGCATTATCATGGGATTCTGCGAGCTTCTTTTGGAAAAAACCCCAAAAGCCTCGGAGCAGCACCGTGTTCTTTCTATCATTTACAAACAAAGCCAGCAATGCAAGAAGATCATAGAGGGGCTTCTCAACTTTACACGGTTGTCAGGCGTTGAAAATGGCCACTCCAACGTATTAGTCCCGCTGCATACTGTGATTGGCATGTTGCGGGGCTTCCTTTCTAAGAAAGGGATTGAACTTGTGCTGGATCTTCCTGAGACCCTGCCACAAACCAAGGCCAATGCTACGGCAATGCAACAGGTATTCCTAAATGTCATTAGCAACGCCATGGATGCCATGCCATCGGGTGGTACGCTTCGTATTTCAGCGGCTTTGAGAACAAAGGCCCCCCGTCAAGGGGATGCTCACGGAACTTTGCCAGGAACCCGGCAATACATTGAAATCAATATTGCCGATAACGGGGTTGGAATCCCTGCTGAAAATATGAATAAAATCTTTGACCCTTTCTTTACCACAAAGCCGGTAGGCAAAGGCACAGGGCTGGGGCTCTCGGTAACCTATGGCCTTGTGACAGAATACAATGGAACCATCACCTGCCAAAGCCCTATCATGAATGGGGATCAGGGGGAAAGCAGGGGGACGTGTATGACGATCCGCCTCCCTGTAGCCGAGGAATAATGTGATATTTATCATTAGGAGAAAACATGAAACCCAAGATTTTAGTTGTCGATGATGAACCCCACATGCTGGAATTGATTCAAACGATTATCAGCGAGAACACTTCCTATATATCCAAGACCGTATCAGACCCCCTTGCCGTGATTCCATGGCTTAACCAGGAGCGCTTTGACCTAGTCTTGCTTGATCTGCGCATGCCGGGCATGAATGGCATGGAACTCCTGGAAGAGATCAAAACACACCATTCCCACACCGATGTGGTCATCGTTACAGCCTATGGCACCATCCCCTCGGCCGTTGAGGCCGTGCGGAAAGGGGCCTTCGATTACATCACCAAACCCTTTAGCAAGGATGAAATGCTTCTTACTGTGGAAAAGGTGTTCCAGTGGCAGGCGCTACACAGGGAGAACCTCGCCTTAAGGGAGGCATTGACTGAAAAATTTGATTTAGATCAACTGGTGGGGGCTTCGGAAAAGATACGACAGACCTATGATCATGTGAAGAGGTTGGCAGGGACCGACACGTTGATCTATCTGGAGGGTGAAATGGGAACCGGCAAGTCTTTTCTTGCCAAGGCCATCCATTATCACAGTCCCCGCAAAGGTGCCCCATTCATAGAAGTGGCCTGCGGGGCCGTCTCTCAATCAGAATTGGAAACCGTGCTTTTTGGCCAAAAAGGGGATGGCCGCAGCCTGAAGGGTGGGGTTATAAGCAAGGCAAACGGTGGGACCCTCTATCTGTCAGATATCCATAGCTTACCGCTTCCGTTGCAAAAAAGACTGGTCCGATTCATGGAGAGCCGCGAGTACGAGCCACAAGGTTCTATGGACAGCCAGACCGCTAACACACGCCTTTTGATATCCAGTGACAGAAACCTGAATGAGTTTTTGAGGCAAGGACTCTTTGACCAACGCCTCTATCTTATGCTAGAAAGATTTCGCATCTTTCTCCCCCCCCTGAGAGCCAGACGCGAAGACATTCCTCTATTGGTTGCCAAATTCGTGAATCTTTATTGCATTAAATATGGGAAGAAGATCGAACACATCAGTGACGAATCTATAAAGTGGTTTTTGTCGAGGGATTGGCCCGGCAACATTCGTGAGCTCGAGAATGCCGTTGAAAGGAGCGTTGTTTTAGCCCATGGCAGCACCCTAGAGTTGAAAGATGTTTATCCTTCCGACTACCTTAACTCTTTCATCTTTACCGCTGATCCCAGCGTATTTGACCTTCCTCACACAGAAGCCTTCAAGAAGAGTGTGGAGCACTTTCGGAACGTTTTTGAGCTTCACTACCTAGGCCATTGTTTGGCCCGCTATAAAGGAAATATCGAAAAGGCCGCTTCTCATATGGGCGTTACCCCAGAGGCATTTAGACAAAAAATGACCCGCGTGAACCTTTCTGAAGAGGCCTTTCAAAGAGGCATCCTCTGATCCTGTGAGATTATCGGCATAATTATGCCGCTTAAACACTGATGCTCTAATAACTCCAAGGCTTGCTGATTTCGTGTCCTGTGTTCCATTAGGTTCTGGCCTTCTATGTGTAAGGTGCTGTCCCTTTTGCATTTGCGGCCCATTGGAGCCGATGATGGGCCTTACATTGTGGGGGGCAGTTTGAAAAAATCTCGGGTGGTATGAGTCTTGCTCAAGTATAATGAAGAGGAGGACCGGAACCATGTTGGGATTTCTCAGGATGCGGTCATCTAAAAAAACAGAACAGGAAAACTTGGTCTTTAAAGAGAAGTCCCTTCACTTCCGAGAACGCTTGGACCGGAACAATAAGGTGTTGGAGACCATAAGCGAACTGACCGACATCAAGGAACAGCAAAAATGGATCAGCATGGCCGGTATTTGTCCCAAAACATGTACTGCAGTGAATGTGGATAAGTTCATAGAAAGCTTGAACCACATCACGGATGGCAGCTACCCTTATTATTCTCACCGAGATCTTTTTGCGGCTGGAAGAAAAAATAAAAGAAATCTTGAATGCTCCAATCAATCTCAGGTTAACGGCCTATATCATCCCCCTGGATCAGGTGAATCGGCAATTGTCTTAAGAAGCAGGGTCCAAGGACGCCAACTTGGGTGAAATCAAAAGCAGACTGAAGTGGACTGTACTCAAATGGGGAAGCCATTACTGCTTTTTGCCACCATAAATTCTTTCGGCACAACAGGTTACAGGAAAGAATTAACAAGGAGGAACTAACCCTGAAGCTGGCCAATATGGGGCTTGAGCTGGAACCCTTTTTTGGACACCTTTAGGATGTGAAATGGGCTGTTGATTCATCAGGTACATCTATGTGGTGCAGGGTCTCTCCTTAAAAATTACTGCGATATCAGCGCCTTGGGGCCATATGTGTCCTAGCGAAGATTTAGCCAACACCTATTTACTATTTTACGATTGACCGGCCTGCTCCCCGGACGCGAAGCGCTGCCGCAGGGTAAAACCCTCGTCCGGAAGGGCGGAAAGGCTTCACTTCAGGTCTTCTGGTGGCAAGCCCGGAAGTTGCGTGTGGAAAGGTCATGCTCCTCAGGGCCGCTTCCGACACATGAAGAAGGGGCCTGTTGTGCTGGGCTGCTTGATGGGGAGCAATAGAGAGCTTGGTGTTACCATGCACAGAGATGCTATGGGGAACGGTATGTCGCGAGCTATTCATGCAGGGTGATGATTCCATGGGATATGGTGAAAGCAAGGCTCAAGTTGGTGGATGAAACATGCAGAGAAGGTGAAAAGCTTTAAGTTTAATTATTACCAGCAGCTGAAATGGAATATCGTAGCTTTCACCTTGATTGTAGTCTGCATCCCCCTGCCTCTCGTAGCTGGTACCATCTACAAGTACTATAAGACCTATGTGCGCTCGACTGTAATGAATCATTTAAAGAGCGTGGTCGAAAAACGTAACGCCGCCATCCAGGTCTTTCTTGCTGAGCGGCTTTCATATCTGAAAACCTTATCCCGGATCGGATGCCTTCGGGACGCTGGAGATCAACAGGAGTTAGAACATCTCTTCCCCATCGTGAAAACAGAATCCCCTTCCTTTGTTGATATGGGCGTGATCAACGAACGAGGTATACAGCTTGTCTATGTAGGCCCCTATGACTTGCTGGGGAAAAACTACCAGGACACAGTATGGTTTCAAGAAGTATTTGAAAAGGGTGTCTATATCAGCGATGTATTCCTCGGGTTCAGGAATGTTCCCCATTTGGCCATTGCCGTTAGAGGGGGAGGCAAGGATTCGTCTTGGTTTCTTCGGGCTACGACTGATGGAGAGCAGTCGAATGGGCGCGGTAAGAGATACCTATATCTTCAACAATGGTCTTCTCGCCGATGTGGTTGAATTTTACTACCGTTCAGCAAGAGTCAGAAATGTGACCATTTTAAAACATTTTAGCAAGGAGGCGTTACGTATAGAACAGACCCCGGACAGATTCAGCAGGTTGTTATAAACATGATTGACAATGCCCTCTATTTCCTTGGCAAAACTGGAGGTGAAATCGTTTTGACAGCCCAGAATTTGGGCCAAGGTGTTCGGATCAGGGTAAGCGATAATGGCCCGGGTATGAAGGCAACTGTGAAGGAAAGGGTATTTGATCCCTTCTTTACGACCAAGCCAGTTGGAGAAGGAACCGGCTTGGGGCTTGCCATATGTTATGGGATTGTCAAGAAATTGGGGGGAGAAATCCATGTAGAGAGTGAGGAGGGTAAAGGCACTGCCTTTACGATTCAGTTACCTTTTGCATCACCTGAAAGGAGGACTGAAAATGAAACCGAGGATCTTATTGGTAGATGACGAAGAAAAGTTCGTGGACTATCTTTCCAAGCGGTTGATCAACCGAGAGTATGATGTAACAACTTCATTAAGTGGTGAGGACGCTCTTGAGAAGGTGAAGCGTCACAACTTCGATGTGGTCATACTGGATGTGCTTATGCCCGGTATTGACGGCATCGAGGCCCTTCGCGAAATCAAAAAGATAAAGCCGCTTACCGAAGTCATTATGTTAACCGGACATGCATCCGTGGAATCGGGGATCGAAGGGATGAAGCTGGGTGCCTATGATTATCTCATGAAACCTTGTGAAACCGAAGAGCTGGTGTCCAAGGTAAACAAGGCCTATGAGAGAAAAGCCGAACAGGAAGAGCGGATCCGTGCGGCCAAGGTGGCCGACATCATATCGTCACCCAGGTCTGTGCTGAAAGAATAGCCATGCCTGGTTTTGAAGTTAAGGTGTTTATGGGCTTGTTGCCCAAATAGCTGCCCACTCAACCTTTAAGGGACCGTCAGGGGGCGAAAAAAGATATCCTCTGACGGCTTGAAAGCAGTAAAAGACCAGCAACATCTGCATTGGGGCGGCGATTTGGGCAACAGGCGGATAAGATATATCACTCCTATCCCTCCTACAATCCCTGCCTTTTTTGGCTGCTTGACCACAATTGCATGATTGACTTGCGTGAAAGGGTCGTTGTCATTCACTGATGCGATCATGCATCGTTATTGCCATAACAAATCGGCAAGAGAATGCCGAAAATTTCTTGCCTGTTGTATTAGCGGCAAAAACATGCCGATAACGCAAAGCATGTGGCTTGTGGGGAGGTCAAAGCATAAGTCATGTTAAATCAATATGTTAGTGGATAGTAGAAGACGGCGGAGCGCTGGCACATGACTTGCTATATTTGAAGCCGTACAACGCGGTTGTACATCCAGGGCAAGAAGAGTCTTCGGCTGTGAATGTTTTTAACAACAAACCTATCCGGGCTTAATATCAAGCCCAAGGAGGGACCTATGAACGATCAGCCAACCATTCGAGTCCTTTTGGTGGATGATGAGGAGGATTTGCTCGAGTACCTTTCCAAGCGACTGTTGAAGCAAGGGTTTACCGTGAAGGCCACTTTTTCTGGAGAAGAGGCCATCGAAGCAGCAAACGAGGGATATTATGATATCGCGGTGGTCGATCTAAAAATGCCCGGAATGGATGGGGTGGAAACCCAAAAGAGACTCAGGGAAATCCAGCCTTTCCTTCAATGTATCGTATTGACGGGCCATGGCTCCATAGAATCGGCATTGGAAAGTGGCCAGCAGGATGCGTTTCAGTATTTCCTCAAGCCTGTTGATTATGACGACCTTGTGGTGGCCATAAAAGATGCATACAAGAAGAAGATTGAGAAACAGGACCGTCGTTTCCGACAGCAACTGGAGGAACTTTACAGCTCAGGGCTGGGTCCAAAGGGCATGAAAAAGGCGATTAAGGATTTGCGCCAGATCTACGGAATCGAATAACTCGCTGATGACCGAACTAAAAGAACTAAAAAAGGTCACGCGGAAGCTGGCGAGCCACAAAATAGAGTTATACCAAACCAGGGGTTACCTTCAGTGTATTTTACAGAATTCCGCCGACTTGATCTTTGCCACAGACGTGGAGGGATCTCTGGTTTCTTTTAGCAAAGGGGGCGAAAAGGTGCTTGGCTATTCCTGGGAAGAGGTGGCGGGCAGGCCCATCAAGGATTTTGCCGAAGACCCGGCATCGTTTGAGCGTATCATGGGTGCCTGCCAGGAAAAAGGATCCGCTGTGGCCTTGGACGTCCCCTTTCGACACAAGGAAGGAAGAACGGTTTTTTGTAATACCTCTTTGATGGACCTGACCAACAGAAAAGGCCAAAGGGTCGGCATGGTGGGGATATGCCAGGATATTACCCGGTGGAAAAAACTCCAGGAAGAACTCATTCGGGTAGACAGGCTGGCAGAGATCGGTCGGATCGCTGCTGGCGTGGCCCATGAGATCAATAATCCCCTGGCAGTGATTGGTGAGGCGTCGGGCTGGGCGGGGGACCTCATTCGCGAGGCCAAAGGCTTGAGCCCTGATGATCGCCATGAACTGGAGGATACAGTAAAAAAAATTGGCGATCAGACCAGGCGCTGTCGGAACATCACCCATAAATTGCTGGACTTCGCCCGCGATTCAGCTCCGACAAAAACCGCCTTCGACGTCCACGAATTACTCAAAAGAACGATCACTTTTCTCGAACCTGAAATCAAACACACCGCCATTAAAATCGACTTGAATTTTGCAGAGGGGCCTCTTTTGGTGAACTCAGACCCAAGACTGTTGGAGCAAGTCTTTGTGAACTTGATGACCAATGCAATTTACGCGGTATTGGAAAAAGGGGGAGACAACGGACGCATTGAGATACAAACGCTCAAGGCTAACTCAGAGATTGAGATAAGCTTCAAGGATAACGGTGTGGGAATCTCTGACGAGGATCAGACAAAGATCTTTGACCTTTTTTATACCACGAAGCCCCCGCGCAAGGGGACGGGACTTGGGCTTCCCATCTGCCAGAGCATTGTTCGAAACCTTGGGGGCGATATCACTTTCGAGAGCGAAGCAGGAATTGGTACCACCTTTACCGTCAGAATCCCTATCTCATGAATGCATGATAAAGTCATTGGGCAATATAGTACTCATAGCGAGTCATTGAACCGAAAAGCGAGCGCATTCCCCGCAGGTTCTGCCTGACGGCAGTGCTTCGCGGGCTGCAGGGAGCTTCAATTTATCGGGAAACAGGCATTCTAAGAACTTTGGCCAGGTTCTAGGTTACCCAATCATTGGACGATCACCCTATCAGAGAGGGGCTTCCAAATGGATAGGCAAAACCAGGAAAATCTGGGCACGAACCGTTCCCCGACCAACAACGAGGAACGATCCTCTACTCAGTCCCTCCAAGGTAGAAGGCTCTTCTTTTACCCCTTTCTTATTACCTTTATCATCATGTTTGGCCTCTGGCTCGTGCTCTCAGGTCACTTTGACGCCTTTCATATGAGCCTCGGGCTCATTTCGTGTGCAATCGTTTCATACCTTTCTTCTGACCTGTTGTTCCCTTCCCCAAGAATCAGGGGACTCTTCAGTCAGTGGGTCCGCTTCGTCAGGTATGTTCCATGGCTGATGGTAGAAATCATTAAGGCGAATCTTCACGTCACATATTTGGTTTTTCATCCCAGGATGATGGAACTGATCGACCCCAGGATTATCAAATTTCGAAGCAAGCTGAAGAGCGACTTGGCGTTAGTGACCTTTGCCAATTCGATCACGCTCACCCCCGGTACCATTACGGTGTATGTATCGATTGACGGCGACTTTAAGGTCCATGCCATTGACAAGGCATCTGGTGATCCCCTGCCGGGAGAGATGGAGGCAAGGATGCCAGGACATTCGGTGAGGTCTAATGGATAACATCTTTTTATATTCGGGTCTTTACTTGGCTTTTTTGATGGTCCTTTCTTTGTACCGCGCCCTCTTTGGGCCGACGGTCATGGACCGTATGATTGGCGTCAATGCCATCGGGAGCAAGACTGCGGTACTGCTCATCCTGATCGGCCTTCTCTACCACAGGGTGGATATGTTCGTGGACATTGCCCTGGCCTATGCCATGTTAAATTTTATCGCGGTTCTGGCGGCTTCAAGGTACTTTCAAAAACGCAAAGGGTTGTACGACGAATCCCCCTATCGGTAAGCCGCTTGAAAGCTTTGACGGAGATAGAGGATTAACCGGGGAGGTTGCAATAAATGAATATCATTGTCACATTGCTCTTGTTTGCGGGGCTGTTTTTCTTTACCGGCGGTGCTGTGGGGATCCTGCGTTTTCCTGATTTCTATTCGCGCCTGCATCCGGCCGGCAAACTCGACACCCTGGGCTCCCTTTTAGCGATAACAGCCCTGGCCCTGTTTAACCTCCATCATTTTTCCATAGGCACCTTGCTGACCAGTATCAAGATTATTTTGATACTGGTCTTTGTGTTTCTGGCCAGCCCCACAGCCACCCACGCCATTGTTGATGCGGGTGTGAGGGCCGGGTTGGCTCCCTGGGTCAAAGGGGAGGAAAGGAGATAGCCCATGATCTGGCAGTTGGATTTGGCCATTCTCACGCTGGTGGTCATCGTAGGCATTGGCGCCATCACGGTGAAGGATCTCCTGGGAGCCGCTATCATGTTTGGGGCTTACAGCTTTATGATGTGCCTGCTGTGGTCTATCATGGGGGCGGTTGATGTGGCCTTTACCGAGGCTTCGGTGGGGGCGGGTGTCAGTACGGTCTTTTTCGTGGCCGCCGTTTTCCGAACGACAAGGAGGACAAAAGATTGAAGATTACAGGACTGATCATAGCGGTTTTGACGGGAGCCCTGTTGATTTACGCAACCGCCGATTTTCCTGCGTGGGGAGACCCGGCCTCTCCTGCCAGCACGCATGTTTCTCCCCGCTATATCGAAAAGACCATAGAGGAAACCGCCGTTCCCAATATGGTAACCTCTGTCCTTGCTGACTATCGTGGTTATGACACCATGTTTGAAACCACGGTGATTTTTTCGGCCGGGGTTGCCTGTTTCCTTCTCCTGCGGATCTTTCGGCGTGAAGAGCCTGAAGAAAGGCTTTATCGACATGTCCTTACCGGGGTAACCATCCATGTAAAAAAAGGTGGAAAGTTACCGCCCTCTGACGACTTTGAAAGGATTGACACTGAGTGGACCCCGCACGATTTGATCATCAAGACAATGTGTCGATTACTGATCCCTTTTATACAGCTTTTCGCCCTGTACGTAATCGCCCATGGGCATCACAGCCCCGGGGGCGGGTTCCAGGGTGGCGTCATGCTCGGGGCCAGCGTCATCGTGCTGGCTATGTCCCAGGATCTGAGAACGGCTGTCAGACGACTTCGAGAAAAAGTTGATGCGCTTCTGTGTGCTACCGGTGTTTTTATCTATGCGGGTACCGGTGCCTTGTGTCTGCTTTTGGGGGCTGATTTCCTGAATTACAGGGCTCTTGCGCCGTTGCTGAACGTTGATCCGATTATGGCGCGATCCCATGGCATTTTCATTGTAGAAATCGGTGTGGGCATTGCCGTCATGGCCACCATGATTTGGATTTATAGCAATGTCTCATCAAGCGGCAAATATGATGAAGGATTGTAAGTAATGGGTGATTTCATACAAGCGCTTGTCGCCAAGTATAATTACTGGATCTATATTACCCTGATGATGATAGGCCTGTATGCCATGATCGCTAAAAACAACCTGATCAAAAAGATCGTGGGCATGAATATCTTTCAAACGGCTATCATCCTGTTTTATGTCTCTATAGGTGTCAAGAAGGGGGGGACCCTTCCGATTATAGAGCACGGCCATGGAGCACACTCTCACGTCGTCCATGCCGTGGACTACATCAACCCATTGCCCCATGTGCTGATGCTGACCGCCATCGTGGTGTCCGTGGCCACCCTCGGGGTTGCCCTGGCCTTGGGTATAAGAATCTATAACCGGTATCATACCCTGGAAGAAGATGAAATCCTATCGCAGATAAGAGAAAAATGAGCCAACATTATCCTACACTCCTTGTCACTGTTCCGCTGCTTGCTGCCTTTATTATCAGTGCAGCCGGGTGGATAAACAAAAGACTGTGTTTTCCCTTTGCCGTTGCGACCCTGACCGTTGCCGCCTATTCGTGCGTAGGCCTGCTGTTCAGGGTCTTGCATGAGGGGGTGGTCCATTATCGATTGGGAGGATGGCCACCGCCGTGGGGCATCGCTTATTACGTGGATCAGTTAAACGGACTGGTTCTATCAGTGATATCTGTGTCCGCCCTCATTAATTTGATAGCGAGCAAAAGGAGTATTGAGAGAGAGTTCCCGGAAAAAATAGGGCCATTCTATACATTGTATGTCCTTTTTGTGACAGGGATGTTGGGCATCACGGTGACCGGGGATGCTTTTAACCTATATGTGTTGCTGGAGATCGGGTCCCTTACGGGCTATGCCCTGATTGCCATGGGGGACAAGGACCGTGCTCCGCTGGCGAGCCTGAATTATTTATATATGGGTACGATTGGGGCCTGCTTTTATCTGTTGGGCGTTGGATATCTTTACATTGTCACGGGCTCATTGAATATGGTCGATATTGCCAGCATATTGCCCGGTCTTTACCAGTCCAAGGCGGTCATGACTGCCTTTATTATTTGCATGGTCGGGATGTGGATCAAGATGGCCTTCTTCCCGTTGCATGGATGGCTTCCCAATGCTTATACATTCGCTCCCTCTGCGTCCAGCAGTTTGATCGCCCCCTTGATGACCAAGGTGATGATCTATGTGATGATCCGCTTCATACTGACTGTGTTTACACCAAAGTTTGCTTTTTCCACTCTGGCAGTAAGTGATTCTGTTGTTTGGCTTGCTGTCATTGCGATCGTCATGGGCGCAATCTTTGCCCTGGCACAGCGTGATTTAAAGAAGATGTTAACCTACATCATTGTTGCAGAAGTGGGTTATATGGTTGGTGGTGCATGGCTCGGAAACCGTGCTGGAATGACCGGAGCCATTCTCCATATTGTAAACGATGCCCTCATGACCCTGTGTGCCTTTCTCGTTGTGGGTAACATTGTTTACAAGGTAAAGGGGTATTCCTTTGAGGACCTGAAGGGGTTATTTTCTAAGATGCCCTTCACCATGGGGGCCTTTGTGATCGGCGCCCTGTCCATCATTGGCGTGCCTCCTACCTGCGGTTTTTTCAGCAAGTGGTATCTGATTTCCGGGGCTATTCAGGCGAGCCACTATGGCTTCGTGGTTGCCCTGCTTTTCAGCAGCCTGGTGAATGTGGTCCTTTTTTTCAGGATCATTGAGATTGGCTACTACGAGCCTTTTGGCGACCATCACGGGCACGACCATCATCCGGAACCGATGGCCGAGGCCCCCCTCTCTATGCTGGTTCCACTTTTTATTGTTGCAGCAGGCCTGGTCCTGGTTGGTCTTTACACCGGCGATATTGTCAACCACATTATCCAATTTGTCATACCAAAAGGCCTTCTATAATGGAGATGGAATAGGGATCAAATGGAAACGATTACGTCAATAAAGCCCTTGCTGGCTGTCCTGGTTTCCTTGTTGGTTACACCCATTCTGGTTTCAAGCAGAGCTTCCAATGTGCGCGAGGGCTGGACCTTTGTGGCGGCCACTGCAAAGTTTTTGATTGTTCTGTCCATGCTTCCCACCATTTTGAAAGGGACCGAGATCGTATACACGGTGGTCGAATTTTTGCCAGGGGCCGCGATTAAGTTCAGGGTTGATGCCTTGGGTATGCTCTTTGCCATTGTGTCGTCATCGCTGTGGATTGTAACATCAGCTTATTCCATAGGCTACATGCGGGGGCTCAAGGAACACAGCCAGACCCGGTATTTCTGCTTTTTCGCCTTTGCCCTTTCATCGACTATCGGGGTGGCTTTTTCCGCAAACCTGCTAACGCTTTATCTCTTTTACGAGATGCTTTCTCTTGCCACCTATCCTCTGGTTACACACCATCAGGACCTGGAGGCACGGAGTTCCGGGCGAAAATATCTCCTTTACATCATGGGTACTTCCATCGGGCTTGCGTTACCGGCCATGCTTATATGTTACAATCTAGCCGGCACCCTTGAATTTTCAAAACAAGGCTTTTTGGCCGGAACCGCATCCAAGCCGTTGCTCGGGCTCCTGTTGTTCATGTTAATCTTTGGGTTTGCCAAGGCAGCGATTATGCCCCTTCACGCGTGGCTTCCTGCAGCCATGGTGGCTCCCACGCCGGTCAGCGCCTTGCTGCATGCGGTGGCCGTTGTGAAGGTTGGTGTCTTTAGCGTCGTTCGCGTGCTGACCGGGGTCTTTGGGACGAATCTATTGCTTTCTCTTGATTTCAGTCCTTTCATTATCTTTGTCGCATCCGTTACGATTCTTGTGGGCTCATTCATTGCCCTTACTCAAGACAACCTCAAGCGTCTTCTTGCTTTTTCGACCATCGCTCAACTGTCGTATATCGTGCTGGGCGTCGGGCTGCTGTCCCCTAAGGGAATGATCGGCGGGATCGTCCATATTGCCATGCACGCCTTTGGCAAGATTACCCTCTTTTTCTGTGCGGGGGCCATCTTCGTGGCTACGGGGAAAAAGAACATTAGCGAAATGATCGGGATCGGCAGAAGGATGCCGGTAACAATGGCGGCCTTTTTTATTGCCGCCTTGAGCATTACCGGCGTGCCGCCTTGTGGCGGCTTCCTGAGCAAGTGGTATCTTGTCCTTGGCTCGCTTGAGGCTCACCAGATAGCCATTCTGGTGGTGTTGCTCTTCAGTTCACTTCTGAATGCCTGTTACTTTATGCCCATTGTTTACAAGGCGTTCTTCTGTAGACCCGAAGAGGCCATGTTTAAAAACACGGTGCAAGAGGCCCCGCTTTTTTGCGTGGTGCCCCTGGTGGTTACTGCTTTGATTTCCATAATTCTGCTTTTTTATCCTCAACCTTTTTTCAGGTTGGCCAGTATGATGGTACACAGCATTACAGGGACATAAGCCATGACCGAGGAAAGAAGCGACGAAATAGAAGGAAAAATGGAGCTTGTTCACGAGCCTGTTCCGCCATACAGGACGGTTTTTTTTATTACGATTACCATAGGCGTTTTGTATCTCGGCCTTATTCTTTTTAAAACGCTTTGACGAAGACAGCCTAGTTTGCAGGCATGGTCACAGGGGGAGACATGGATATGAAAGAGAAAACCAGGGGAGAAAAAGAATATCTTTTTGACAAGCCCAAAAACGTAAACATACTCCTCGGGTGTTTTTTCTCTTCGCTTGTGGTTCTGCTTATCTTTGAGCTCTTTGTCCACAAGCATCCTCATTTTCCCTGGGAAGAGTGGCTGGAATTCTATGCTGTGTACGGGTTTGTCGCCTGCGTGGCACTCGTTGTTGCAGCAAAATACATCCTGCGGCCCCTAGTGAAGAGACGAGAGGATTACTATGATTGATACAGTACCGCCAGCGGCTATATTTATTGTTGGGGGGCTATTGGTACCCCTCATCCATGGAAAATGGAAAAGTGCCTTTTTGTTGCTCATCCCGGTGGTAGGCTTCATCAACCTGATCCATATTCCTGAGGGAACGCACTGGGTTGTCCGTTTTCTTGATTATGATCTCATTTTTGGCAAAATAGACAGACTGAGCCTTCTTTTTGGTTATATCTTTCATCTCATAACCTTCATATCCCTTCTTTATGCCCTTCACGTAAAAGACGACCTTCAGCATGTGGCAGGTCTCATTTATGCTGGCAGCTCCCTGGGGGTTGTCTTTGCAGGCGACCTTTTTTCCTTCTTTGTCTTCTGGGAGATGCTCACCGTCAGCTCTGTCATGCTGATCTGGAGTCGAAGGACACGGGCGTCGGTTGCTGCAGGATACAGGTATATCTTGGTCCATGCCGCCGGAGGACTATGCCTCTTGGCGGGAATTGTCCTGTATGTGAATCAGACGGGCTCTATTGAGTTTGGGTACATAGGGTTGAACGGATTGGCCAGTTACCTTATATTTTTTGGTTTTGGCCTGAATTGTGCGTGGCCCATCCTCCATCCGTGGCTCACCGACGCCTATCCTGAGGCAACGATCACCGGGGTCATATTCCTGAGTGCCTTTACCACAAAGACAGCTGTCTACGCCCTGGCCCGGGCTTTCCCGGGCACGGAGGCGTTGATCTGGATTGGGGCGATCATGACGGGATTCCCCATCTTCTATGCAGTCATTGAGAATGACCTCAGGAGAGTCCTTGCGTACAGTCTGATTAACCAAGTCGGATTCATGGTATGTGGCATCGGCATAGGAACAGCTTTGGCCATGAATGGCGCCGTGGCCCATGCCTTTAACGACATTCTGTTTAAGGCCCTTCTTTTCATGTCCATGGGCGCTGTGATGTATCGAACAGGAAAGATCAACGGCACAGCTCTGGGTGGATTGTATAGGACCATGCCACTCACCTGCATATTTTGCATGGTGGGGGCCGCCTCCATCTCTGCATTTCCTCTTTTTAGCGGTTTTGTCAGCAAGTCGATGGTCATGGATGCAGCTGCCCAAGGTCATATGAAGATCATCTGGTTCATTTTGCTGTTTGCCTCAGCTGGTGTCTTCCACCATGCAGGTATCAAGATTCCCTTTTTTGCATTTTTCGGCCACGACTCCGGAATGAGGCCAAAAGAGGCCCCTCTGAATATGCTCCTTGCCATGGGCATTACGGCCTTCTTATGTATCTTCATTGGCTCATTCCCGCGTCCTCTTTATAGTCTGCTTCCGTATCCTGTTGATTATGTGCCGTACACAGCACCCCATGTGCTGGGGCAAACGCAGCTTCTTTTCTTCTCTGCTCTTGCCTTCACACTTTTGTTGCTTTCCGGCATCTATCCGGGCGAGCAGAGGTGTGTCAACCTTGATGCTGACTGGTTTTACCGCAAAGGGGCTAGGCTCTTCTATCATATCATGGATAAGGTTTTTAACGGTTTAAGCAGGCTCTTAGATCGGGTCTTTGTGGGTGGCTTGGCCGGATATCTTGGCCGCATCTCCAGGGACGGTCCAACAATAGCTGCACTCTTATGTATGGTGCCTGCTTGGGTCATAAGCGGCACAACAGGAGAAAAACTGGCCCGCAGGAAAGCTATTGTTCGTACGGCCATGCGGACAGGGGCCTCGCCCGTGGGCATCAGTGCGGCCATGGCGACCGTTTTTCTGCTAATCGTTTTCCTGTTGATGTAATGTAAAGCCCTGAAAACGTCCTGTTTGGGGTAAGAAAAACCGCTTCCCTCGGGACATCCAATGCCGTACTCTGTTATTCTCAATGCAAATGGCTGGATTCCTCCTCCCCTATGTTTAGCGGTTTTTCTTGCCCCTCCTATAAGATCGTAAATATTTGGACGTGGAGAGGAGGCATATATGGTTTCAGTAGAAGACTTAAAAAGGGTCGTCTTGTTTGAGAATTTGACAGACGAAATGCTTGAACAGTTGCTTCCCATGGTTCAAACGGAGTCCTTTGAAGAAAGGCAGATCGTTTACGAGGCAGGTAATGCAGCCGCCCATTTTTTTTCACTGAAAAGAGGGAAGGTGTTGCTTGAGGCAGAACTTGCCCCGACCCTTATTATCTCTGTCGGTGCGATAAAACCGGGGTATTCCTTTGGCTGGGCGGCTCTGCTTCCGTCGGCATCCCATACCTGTTATGCCGTGTCTGCTGAACCGTCTGAAATATTCATGATCCCCGGAGACAAGTTTATGGCCCTCCTAGACCGTAATCCGGCCATGGGATACCTGGTTATGCAGAAGGCAGCCAGAATTCTTGAAAACCGTCTGGAACGTCGGACGGCTCAATTTCTCAAAGTTATAACCAAGCATCCTGAAATAGGAACACTTTTGGGCCCATAATACCCCTCTTAGGTCCCGGCCTGGGTATGTCCGGGGGGCATGCTGGCGCGGATGTCCCGTTTGAGCCGAACGGAAAAAGTGGTTCCCTTTCCAACCTTCGATTTCACCGAAATTTCACCGCCATGCTCACGAATGATCTTTTGCGTGTTAAGCAGACCAAGCCCTGTGCCCCGTCCTGCCTTGGTACTGAAGAACCTGGTGAAGAGCTTTGTCCTCACCTCATCGGTCATTCCCGTTCCGTTGTCAGTGACTTCAAAAAGGATGGTTTCATCCATGTCAGCATCTTGTTCCAGTTTGGTTTTTACGATGACCTCCCAGCCCTTGGACGTATCCGTGTCATAGATGCAGGCATCAATGGCGTTTGAGATCAGGTTCAACAACACGTTGTGGATACCATCTCGGTCAAGGTAGGCCTCTCCCAGATTCGGATCCAGGACTGTATCAAGCTTAACACGGTGCTCCGCAGCCCTTTCCTTGAAGAGTTCGACTGCCTCTGAGACAATCTCGTTGGGTCTGCATACGGTTCGTTCAGGTAACCTTTCCTTTGAATACCTCAAAAGGTCGAGAGCGAGATCAGACACTCTTTGGATATTACGCTGGACCATGGCCCAGCCTTCTTTCAACATGGCGGGTTTATCCTTGGCCATGCCTGTGTTGACCATATACATGCCCCCGCGGAGTCCGGTCAGAATATTTTTAATATAGTGGGCCAATCCGGCTACAGTCTCGCCGATGGTGGCAAGTCGCTCAGTTCTTATCAATTCCTCCTGTGCCTGCCTCAGCTCCAGGGTATACGCTTCCACTTTTTGCTCCAGCTTTTCCGTGTAGTCCCTCAACTGTTGGCTCATGGCTATTTTTTTTCTGGCCCTTTCAAGGGCAAGAATCAGTGCCTCGTCCCGTATTGGCTTAGTAATGAAGTCTGAAGCCCCGTGTTGAAGCGCCGCTATGGCCGAGTCCATGTCGCCGTGCCCTGTAATAACGATGACTTCGGCTTCGTTGTCTATGCTCTTGATCCTTTTGAGGACCTCTATTCCGTCGATCTCTGGCATCTTGATATCGGTCAGAACAAGCTTGGGGGCTTGTTGCTCAAAAATTTTTAGACCTTCCTTGCCGTTTTCGGCAGTTATTACCTCATAGCCTTCGCTGCTCAGGGAGATCTCCAACATTTGAAGGATGGGTCGTTCGTCATCAATGATTAACAATTTCCTCATGGGGACCTCCTTTTTCTTGATAGACGGGAAAGCTAAGCTTGAACGTTGTCCCCACGCCCAGGGTCGATTCCACGTCGATATCGCCTTTGAAATCTTTCACAAGGGTATAGGTAATAGATAACCCCACGCCGGTTCCTTTTCCCACCTCTTTGGTGGTAAAAAATGGCTCAAAGATTTTTTGCCGAATGCTGTCTGGCATGCCCGTGCCTGTGTCAGAGACCACGGCCATCACCCTGTTTCCTGCCTGGGAGGTCGTAATGGTGATCTCCTTGTTCGCTTTTGGCCCCTTTGCTTCCATAGCATCTCTGGCATTGGTTACCAGGTTCAGAAAGATTTGCTCGAGCCGATTTTTGTCGGCTAGGATCTTGGGCAAGTCCTTGTCCAGGTTGAGCCTTACCTTGATGTCGCGCAATTTGAGCTGCTGGCCCAGAATGGTAAACACAGCTCGAATCGGTTCATTCAAGTCCACCGGATAAACCTTCAGGTCGCTCTTTCGGCCAAACGCCCGCAGATGGCTGATGATGTTGCTGGCCCGGTCCACCTGCTCGCTTATGTTACAGCTTACCTCCAATAGCTGTTTCTCGGAGACCTTTTGCCCTCGTTTGATCATCTTGGCAAGAAAATCGGCTCCCACCCGCATCACATTCAGGGGCTGATTGAGCTCGTGGGCAATTCCGGTTGCCATCTCACCAAGGGTGGCCATTTTACTGGCTTGCGTGAGCTGAGCCTCCCGTTCAAGACGTTGAGTAATGTCAACAGTCCTCACAATTAAGGAGAGAGCAAGGCCTCCATTTTGTATTTTTTGAAATTTTCCGACCCTGGCATGGAGATCGATAAAGAAATGATGGCCATCCTTCTTCCTGGCCCAGACCTTGGGCAAGAAGATATATTCTTTCCCGGGAAAATGGTGGAGTTCCTTCCAGAAGCGATCTGCTTCGTCTGCATCGAAAAGGTCCTCAAAAGACATCTCTATCATTTCTTCGCGCTCATATCCATACGTAATGGTGGCCAGATCGTTCACATCCAGGATCTTGCCCGAATCCATATTAACGACAAAGAGGGGGTTTGGGTCGTAATTGAACAAAAGTCGATATTTCTCTTCAGACGCCTTTGTTTTGTCAGCTGCACTTTGAACCGTAGAGATGATATTGATGAAGGCATTGGAAATCTGCACAATTTCATTTTCTCCCTGCATCTTGTACACACTGCACTTATGACATGCTTCCATTTTTTCCGGGAAGCTCTTTTGCTCCTTGCCGTGGCGGAGGATTCCGCCTGTGAGCCAGCAAAACAGGTCGTCCTTTTGGTATACAGGGCATTTGTCTTCGGTGCAGTTCATGACTTCCCAGCATCTCAGCTTTTGAAAAAAGCGAGGGAGTTGCTGGGTCTTGCCTGCGGACAGGTCATTCATGGCCTGAATAAGTCTCAATAAAGGTTTTGAGATATAAGTTGCTACCATGCTACTAAGAAGACCTGCGAGGAGGATAATGATGAGCATGACCGCTGTTAATGTCATCCCGATTTGTAAAGTTATTGCATCAACGGGCTTTTTTTCCACGCCAACATGCACCGTGCCAATCTTCTTGAGACCCTCCTTTATGGAAACGGCGGTATCATAGACCGATTTACCACGTACGGTAATGAGTTGAACCTTTTCATCTTCGTATGGCTCCAGCTGGTTGGCTTTTTCTATGCCATGGGGAATGCTATAGAAAAAGGTGTGGGCCAATATTTGATTCTTTGCGTCCGTGACAAAGACATACGCAAGGCCTGTTTCCATCCCCTTGGTTTGAAACAGAATGCCGGTGAGCATGGGGAGGTTGTTTGAAAGTATGCGAGGGCGACATCTGGTAACCAAGGAGTGGGCAACGCGCATACTCTGAATTTGGATCTGTTCGATGACTGACGGGATGAAGATAAGCCAGTTGGCGATACTGCTCAGTATTCCAATGAAAACAAACATGACGATCGTGCTGTAAAGCACCTTTCGCCGAATGGTCAGGTTCTCGAAAGATTGAACTAATGCGCGAAATGCCATGCTGTTACCAAAACGAGTTTGCCACCTATTATTTGGCTAAAATACACCGTATCAAGGCCTTGGTGATCCTTTGGCCCGAATGTTACAGCATGTCCGATACCCGTACAATATTCTTCCATCGATTCCATGGCTGAGATAAAGCTTTCCCTGTCAAGCTTCCTTCCTGCAAGTTCGAGACCCCTTACCAGGACCCTGGCATTGATAAAGCCTTCAACACCGACATAGCTGGGCTGATCTTTAGGATAGTATTTTTCAAGTAGCCGGCAGTATTCATCGACCCTTGGTAACAGGGCCCTTGTATCAGGCGATGGGACGACTTGCGTAACGATAACCCCTTCTCCATCTGACCCCAGTTTTCTGGCCAGCTCATTGCCTCCCACAAAAGAGACGTTATAAAAGACAGGGAAAAAATCCCTTGCCCGTGCCAGCCTGATAAACTTGGCGCAGGGATCATAGGTGCCGATCATAATGACGACCTCGGCACCTGAGGCCACAATCTTTTCAAGGGCTTGCTCCACATCCATGGTGCCCCGCATGTAGCTGGCCCGAGCAATAGGCTCGAGGTTGTACTTCTTTAAAGCGAGTTCTGCGCCAGTAAGCCCATCAAACCCATAGGCATCATACTGGTAAAAAACAGCAAACTTCCTTGATCCTTCATCCTCGACCAGGTGTTTAACCATGGCTGCAATCTCCTGATAGTAGGATGCCCTTATGTTGAAAATATACTTCCTGAATGGATTCCGCAAGGCATTGGCGCCTGTGAACAGCCCTACCACTGGGATCTTGGATTCCTCCACAATGGGTATGATCTCTACTGAGGTTGGTGTGCCCACGTAGCAAAAAAGTGCAAAGACCTTGTCTTGGTTGATAAGCCTTTGGGTATTGAACACACAACGTGGTGGATCATAACCATCGTCGTAGACAGTAACCCTGATCTTCCGTCCGTGAACGCCGCCTTTTTCGTTAACGCGATTGATATAGGATAGAGCCCCATGAATATAGTTGGTCCCCAAAAAGCTGGCGTGCCCGGTTAGGGCACAGGATGATCCGATCAGGATCTCAGTATCTGTGACGCCAAGAGATGTGGTATCGTCTTTTTGATCAGGATGCCTCTGGCAGGACATCATAAGGCTCATTATAGCAATGGAGATCATGCCAAGATTCATTAATTTACTTTTCTTCATAGAGCGCGTACTCCTTTTGTCAGGCATGCTGCTAAAACGGCTAATTACTTCTATGGCTTGACATGGGTGGCAGCGAGTTGATATAAAAAATACGGGTTGATCGTTTTTGTCGACACATGCCCTGCCTTTGGTTTAGGCTAAAGGCCAAGAGTCCGTTTTTCCTGCAGAGGCAAAAAATGAAATAGAATTCCGTCCCCAAGTAAGGGTATAAAGGGGTCGCACACTCTAACCCTCTGTAGAGTAAAACCGTTTCTACGGTTCAATAGTATCGCATACCATAACAAGCAATCACAATCAAAAGGTTTCCCGAGTGAAATTAAAATTAGAAGCTATTTCAACCCCCTTTTCCTTGGTCTGTTCAGCCTTTTTGCAAAAAGTTCTAAGCTCGCTTTGCTAAAATTGTAGCACGTCGTGCCTCTGTCCAAGGCGTCAGCCGCAACCCATGCGCTAACTCGGGCTAACGTCCTCAAACAGTTACAATTTTTTGACACTTCGCTTCACTAAGAACTTTTTGCAAAAATGGCCAAAATGAGTCGTCAAAGGGTTTTGAAATAGCTTCTAATAGCTTATAGCCAGAGACATGATTGAAGCTCCCTGCAGCAAGCTGCAGGGAATCTTCGACCGTAAGGAAGGTTACCATTTTGATTCGCTCGCTATTGCGGTTCAACAGGGCTTGCTGCAGGGAGCTTCAATTGGTTAACTGAATAAAACGAAGCGAACCAATACAACAAAACCGGCCGAGGCAAACCAACAGCTTTAAGGTCCCCATGAAACGAAAGATTGCGAAAGGACGTTTTTCTGCTTTTTTGAACAGCCTCAAGGCTTCCTATCGGCTCTATGGTCCGGTGCGGCAGGGAGATATCATCCATTTCATGCCGATCCAGGATGCCTCTCAGATAGATCTTTCTTTCCAAAACAGCCGTCTTTCTCCCAAGTTTCTGTTTCTTCCCCAATCCGATCGAATGTTTGAGTATAGTCTGGACCCTGCCAGAGATGACGCATATATCCTCAATGAGGTGCCAAAAGACGATTCGCCCCGCGCTGTCATCGGGATCCGGCCTTGTGATGCAAGGGCCTTTAAGCTGGTGGATGTAAACTTTGATACACCAAGGTTTCGCGACCCATGGTGGGTGAGGGCTCGGGAGGCGACCACCCTGGTGGGCCTGGGATGCACCGCACCCTGTTCCACCTGTTTTTGCACCTCCGTGGGAGGGGGGCCCTTTGATGAGACAGGACTGGACGTGCTTTTGACGGACACTGGCGAGGCCTTTTTAGCCAAGATCCTCACACAAAAAGGGACGTCCCTCTTTCAGACTGCGGAAGCCTTCGAAGATACTGAAGAAAACTTCATTGAAAAGGCTTTGGCCATTCAGAAAAGAGCCGAAGCGAAGACCATTTCAAGGGTCGATACCTCCAGACTCGCCGACCTTGACACCCTTGCCCTTTATGAGGCCGACTTCTGGGAAGAGGTACATTTTGCCTGCATCAACTGCGGGGTTTGCACCTATCTTTGTCCTACCTGCTGGTGTTTTGACATCCAAGATGAGACCTATGGGCGTGCTGGCATTCGGATTCGCAACTGGGATTCCTGCATGTTCCCCCTCTTCACCCTGCATGCATCAGGACATAATCCCAGGGGGCAAAAGATCCATCGAGTGCGCCAGCGTTTCATGCACAAGCTGAAATATTATGTAGACAAGTATAAGAATGGTGTGGCCTGTGTGGGGTGTGGACGCTGTGTGCAGCACTGCCCGGTCAATATTGATATCCGTGAAGTTTGCCGGATGATGAATGAGTGCAAGCGTTGAGTTGCGGATTGTTAGGATGTGGGGACGTTGATGCCTGTAACCACATCAAAGAGAAGGATCAAGATATGGGTTGGCATAAGATAATCATTGGCGATTCAAGAAGGATGAAAGAGGTGGAGGACGAATCTGTGCACTTAATTATTACTTCTCCTCCATACTGGCAACTGAAAGATTACGGTCCAAAAGAGCAAATCGGTTATAATGATACTTATGAGGATTATATCAACAATCTAAACGTCGTTTGGAAGGAGTGCCATCGTATTCTTCATAAGGGGTGTCGACTCTGTATCAACATCGGCGATCAGTTTGCTCGTTCTGTTTACTACGGTAGATACAAAATCATTCCTATTCGCACAGAAATTATTAAGTTCTGCGAAACGATTGGTTTTGATTATATGGGTGCAATTATCTGGCAGAAGGTGACGACTTGCAATACAACAGGGGGCGCAACCGTGATGGGTTCCTTCCCTTATCCAAGAAATGGAATTATTAAGTTAGACTACGAATTCATCCTGATTTTCAAGAAATTAGGAAAATCCCCTAAGGTAAGAAAAGAAATAAAAGAACAATCACGACTTTCTAAAGATGAATGGAACCGATACTTTTATGGGCACTGGAGTTTTAGTGGGGAAAAACAGGGTAAACATATAGCTCCCTTTCCAGAAGAGCTACCTAAAAGATTAATTAAGATGTTTAGCTTTGTTGGAGATACAGTCCTAGATCCATTCCTTGGAAGCGGAACAACATCTGTTGCGGCGCTTAAACTGTCCAGGAATTCCATAGGGTATGAGATCAATTCGGAGTATTTATTTGCCATCAAGAAAAGATTAATGGAGAATATAGGACTTTTTAAGAAAAAGGAGAAAATTGAGATCATTAACCAGAAAAGAGACCACATAGACTTTGACCGAGAGATCCAGGATTTACCTTACACTTTCAAGGATCCGGTGTCCTTTAACCGTAAAATTGACCCAAAAACCTTAAGGTTTGGTTCCCGAATAGATGAAAAAGAGAAGCATAAAGAGAGATACTATTCAGTTAAAAAGGTCATCTCTCCATCAGAGATATTGTTAGACACAGGAGCCCATGTGAATCTTGTTGGAGTAAAAGCAAATGGCAAAAACAATACAGAAGCTGTTCAGTTTATAGAAAATCTAACCAAGGGACAGAAGGTATTCCTAAAATTTGATGAGATGAAGCATGAAGAAAATGACAATCTATTATGTTACCTCTACTTAAAAAATAAAACTTTTGTTAATGCTCACCTGGTTAAAAAAGCATTGGTTGAGGTGGATACAGTATCGAATTACAAGATGAAAAGTAAGTTTGTTGCTTTATCCGCAAAATCAAAGATGAAGCATGAAAGTGATCCGTAATTGGCGCTGCGCGTCGGTACTAAGCACATTCCCTGCAGCTTGCTGCAGGGAGTCTCAAAAAAGGAGTCACTTTGTGGAAAACCCGTATCTTCCCTATCCTGTCCGTATCGAAAAGATTACCATCGAAACTGAAGACCGCAATATAAAGACCTTCAGGGTAGCCTTCTTGGACCCTGAAGATGAAAAGCGGTTTCAATACCGCCCCGGTCAGTTTGCCGAACTCTCAGTGGCAGGTAAAGGGGAATGCCCCATTGGGATTGCTTCTTCTCCAACAGAGTCTGGCTTTCTCCTTTTTACAGTGAATAAGGCGGGTGTTGTGACCACCCATTTGCACAACATGGAGGAGGGGGGGATTCTAGGCGTGCGCGGTCCCCTTGGTAACAGTTACCCCCTTGATGAGATGGAAGGAAAGAACGTGGTTGTTATCGGCGGCGGTTTTGCCTTTACCACTCTTCGCTCGACCATCGTTTACCTGCTAGCCCCAGAAAACCGCAAGCGTTTTGGAGAGATCTCCGTGGTCTACGGCGCGAGAAATGAAGGGATGCTTCTTTACAAAGATGAGCTCGCGGCCTGGCGGGGGCGTAGCGACATTCACATGCATATCACCGTGGACTGCAGCGACGATCCCTTCTGCCAGTACCACATCGGTTTTGTGCCAAGTATCACCGAGAAAAAAATTACCAGTGCCGAAAACAGCGTGGCGATTATTTGCGGTCCACCCATCATGATCAAGTTTACGCAGCCTGTGCTGGAGAAGGTCGGATTTCCTCCTGAAGCCATCATCATGTCTTTGGAAAACCGCATGAAATGTGGCATCGGCATGTGCGGACGGTGCAATATAGGTCCAGAGTATGTGTGCAAGGATGGGCCCGTCTTTACCCTGGCCAAGCTCAACACCCTGCCAAAAGAATATTGAAACTGTGAACTGTGGGCTCTTTCAGACAAACAAAAAAGGGATGCCGAAAAAATTCAGCATCCCTTTTACTTTTTCTCTATTCGCAAATAGCCAGGAGCTCTGGTCTAGTATTCCTCCTCTTCTTCTAACTCGACGCCGTCCCTTTCGTATTGCTTATCTCGTTCTTCGTGGGACTTCTTGACCTCTTCCTCACTCCACGGCTCGAAGATGACACAGTCTGATACCAACTCCCAGATGTAATAGGTCCTTTGGGGAAGATCGTACTCCTTGGTGAGGGCCTTCATGATCTGGTCCCGGCAGTTGTGGCAGGGGGCGCATATCAGATCGGCACCTGTCGCCTTGATCTGGTCTGCCTTCCACTTGCCGTAGTCCAACCGTTCTCTCTCATAAGGAGCAGCCCAGGCCCCGCCGCCTGCCCCGCAGCAGATGGCATTCAGTCCGTGGGGCTCCATTTCCACAATCTCTGGGCCGCACTGAGCGGTTACCCAGCGGCATTCATCCAGGAAGTGCTGCCCGAAGGACATCCATGATTTCCTGTGATAGTTGCAAGGATCGTGGATGGTTATTTTCTTTCCCTCAAACCTGGACTTATCAAGCTTGATCCTGCCCGTTTCAATGTATTCTTTTAATAGTTCAAAAACACTCACGCACCTGAACTCGTCGTAAACCTCTGGAAAATATTTCGTGAAACCCAACCGGGTCGCATAATAGGCGTGGCCTCATTCCGGATATAGGATTGTCTTGGCGCCTACCTTTCTGGCATTCTCAATAATCCGGCGGCACTGTTCTTTCAATGCATCATCATCACCGGTGAAGAGCCCCCAGTTAACCCCTTCCCAGTTCTGCTTGGGCACGGTCCAGTTCTCCTTGGCCGCATAAAAGATCCGCCACCAGAACATCATGTCCTCTGGCTCGCCCATGGGTTCTTTGGAGTTGATGGTGACAATAATGTTGGCCCCTTCTTTGTCCACCGGCACATAAAATCCCGGGTAGGCAGGATATTCCTCACCGTGGTGTCCCTCAACGGTTCCTTCTTCCATTTCCTTGCTCAGATCAGCCAGGAGAAAGAGGTAGTCGAATTCGGGAATACCAAGGTTGTTCCCCTTTTCCATGCACATGGCCACACCTTTGTGGAGAACACCGGGGACCTTGTCGCGCTCACGGAGCGTACGTGCATACCTTATGAGGGAATTCAATTTAACCCCCTGGGGACACATGTACTCACAGCGCCCACACACCGTACAGATCCAGGGCCAACGGGAATCAACCAACTCCTGTTCCAGGCCCAGGAGCGCGGCGCGGACCGCCTTTCTGGGGTCCCAGCCGTCCACGCCAGTCACCGGGCAACCACTGGCACAAGTGCCGCAGGTATAACACACATCTGCCCATTCGGGCTGAAGTGCCAACTTGCTCTTTGGTCGTTTGGTTAGATCTAAAGCTTCCATCAAATCCTCCTATTTCATACATTCTGGGCCAGGACAACGCCGGGTTTGTCTGTTTCGACCATGTCACCGGCCTTGCCCAGGAAGCTGGCATAATCGACTTCAACGCCCAGCTGCTTTGCTGCCTCTTCAATGCTGGGCGGAAGCTGGGGT
>QMMN01000011.1 GCA_003647275.1 Deltaproteobacteria bacterium | reverse complement strand
TTATGAGGCATATCTTAAATTTCGTAAACATCCTACACTTTGGAATTTAGGGGTGCTTAATGTCGAGATTGAGGAGGCATTAGCAAAGGGCCTTTTCTAACAGGCAACGGATGGCCCCTGAGAGGCCCTGAGAAGCCCCAGGATCGACGATCTCAAGTTAAGGCATACTAAACCATTAACACATTCAGGATAGGCAACCGGAGCCGAACACCGAAAACCCTGCCCGGCTTCCTGGGTTGAACACAGGGAGGTGGGCTAGATTTATGTGGCTCTTTCACCACTCCACTCACCAGCGTGAGCTTCTCTAACCAGCTCTCCAATTTCTTTAAATGCCCACTTATAATTTTGTTCGTCTTTTCCAAGCTGATCGAACAGTTTAAGAAGTGTTTCAAATAATCCTCTGGCTTTAGGGTATTTGTCACGGTCAAGTCCTGCCATTTTGTAAGCCTTGTCTAATCGAGACTCCATGTCGTTTTTCATTTCCTTATCCTTTCAAAACTTGGGACAGAGTTGGGACAAACTGTCAATTGTGGGCAAAAATGAGCTAAAAAAGCGACAAGCCGAGAGCGCCTAACTACTTGTTTTTCTTGGTGCCTGGGACGAGAATCGAACTCGTACAGAGACTAAGCTCCGAGGGATTTTAAGTCCCTTGCGTCTACCTATTCCGCCACCCAGGCTGTAAGGGCAATTTATAATGAGCAAGAATTTATTGTCAAGGAGTATAAAGCTTTCGTTATTCGTTTGTGGCTGATATCTGTTATCTTGAGATGGCATCGGATATTCGGTATCGGGTTGCCATGTCCGTTAGAGGAACGACTTTATTTTACATGAGCCTGAAGGCATGCATGACCCCATGGCAAAGGCAGGCGGTGCTGTAAATGACTGGGGTTTTGGTTTTTGTCACCTCGGCAAAGCTCTTTTTGAGGGCCTCTGGTTGGTACCCCCCTACCCCAGGTGCCAATTGATGGCTTTGAATCACAATCGACCTGAAATCTTTGTAACTGATTTCCTCAATCCGCTTATAGAGGAGCCCCTTTCGCGGCTTTCCTGTGAACGTACACCTGTCGATGGGCTCTGTGCAGTTGTCCGGGCAACGAAAATCAGCATAGCTGACAAAGAGCTGTCCTTGTGGGCCCCTAATGGGATTGGGTAGCATTTTTTCAATCTCTTCGGGCACAGCAAGAACTTGGATGCGGCCATGATTGGACAATTTGAGCCGTACCCACTCAAAGGCCAGATGGACCGGCACGGCAGGGATGATCCAGTCTGGTTCGATTTGAGTATCAAGGTGTGCTTCAAGATAGGAGGCGCCTTCCTTGCACACCTTTTCTGCTGGAAGATGATCCAGGCGCTTCAGGGCTTCTGCATCCTGATCCACAACGGTGAAGCTGGCTCCAGGTCTTTTCTTGTGAAGCCTTTCAACAGCTTTTGTGCCAAATTTGCCAGCCCCAATAATCCAAAACGTCAATCGATCCGTTATCATGGCCATATCTAGTTAATTTGACAGATTTTCCCTTATAATGGGTCAAACGAACATTGTCAAATCTTGTATCTTCTGGTAACCATACAGAATTATGAGCGAGTCTTTGTCGAACCACCCTTTGATCCTGGCCTCGGCATCCCCAAGACGTCGATATCTCCTTGAGCAGGCTGGCCTGACGTTCCGTGTGATTCCAAGTACCATAGATGAAAGTTCGGTCCCCGTGGACCCGCCGGAAGATTATGTTCGTATGCTCGCCGAGGCCAAGGCCATGGAGATTGCCCGGCGCTATCCAGAAAGCTGGGTTATCGGGGCCGATACCATCGTGCTTATCGGGGATGCGGTACTGGGCAAACCCGATACCGAGGCACAGGCCCGCCAGATGCTAAAAGCGTTGAGCGGTAAAACACACCGCGTATTGACCGGCTATTGCATTTGTTGCAAGGCAGAAGAACGCGCCTTTTCCGAAACCGTGGAAACAAAGGTCTTGTTCAAGGCCCTGACCGAAACCGAAATTGATTGGTACCTTAGCACGGATGAACCTTTTGACAAGGCAGGAGCCTATGCAGTACAAGGTTTGGGTAGCTTTTTGGTTAAACGGATTGAGGGGTCTTATACCAATGTTGTCGGTCTTCCAATATGTGAGGTCATGGAATTCCTGCTGAGGGAAGGCGTGGTTAAGCGGTAATGTTTTTTTGTCTCTCACAGAGCCCCCAGAGGTACGGGGGTTTTGAGCAGATTTCCTGAGAGGGGAAATCTGCTCAACCGGCTATCCCGCTTGCGCGGGAAATTATTATTGCAAAAAAACGCTGATCAATAATCGTTTATCAAAAAATGTCAATGCTAGGATCAATGACGTCCGCTGTCGGCGGACCGAGTTGTTGACCTGATTTTTCCTGCTCAAAAAATCAGGTCAAGAAAATGATCTCCGTGAACTCTGCGAGCTCGAGCGATCAAAGAGAGCGGGCGAGACATCACTGTAGTGAGTTAACACAGTTATGCCTGAAAGTATTCAAAGCAGACTAAAACGCGTTCAAGATCGAATCAAAACGGTGGCCCTCTCGTCTGGCCGGGACCCGAAAACGGTCAAACTGGTTGCCGTGAGCAAGACCGTGCCCCTGGATCCTATTCGGGCTGCGATCAAAGCGGGTGTAACGGTTCTTGGAGAAAACTATGTGCAGGAGGCCAGGGAAAAGATCGAGGCCCTCAAGGGAGAAAAGATTTCCTGGCATTTCATTGGCCACCTTCAATCCAACAAGGCAAAATATGCGGTCAAGCTCTTTGACCTGATTCATTCCGTGGATAGCCTCAAGCTTGCTAGAGAATTAAATAAACGGGCCAATGCCCTCGACAAGGTCCAAAAAATCTTAATCCAGGTGAACATTTCCGCTGAGGCAACCAAGTCCGGCATTGACACGGAGGGGGTCGTTGACCTGGTGCGCCAGATCGCTCCCCTTGAAAACCTTGCCATCTGCGGGCTTATGACCATGCCCCCGTACTTCAATGCCCCGGACAAGGTGCGGCCGTATTTCCGGGCCCTTAGATCCCTCCAGGTCCTTATCCGCGACAAAGCCATTCCCCATGTGGACATGACTGAACTCTCCATGGGGATGACCGGGGATTTCGAGGTTGCCATTGAGGAAGGGGCAACCCTGGTGCGGATCGGCACTGCCATCTTTGGAGAAAGAAGATAGTCGATGAAGGTATTGCTTCATATCTGCTGCGCGCCCTGTACCATATACCCCTTGAAGGTCCTTCGATCAGAAGGCTTTGAGGCCATGGGTTTTTTTTATAACCGCAATATCCACCCCTACCAGGAGTGCCAGCGACGTGAAAACGCCCTCAAAGCCTATGCCGAACAGGTAAACTTAAAGGTCATCTATCAGGATGGCTACGACATGGAAACATTTTTGCAGAATGTGGTATTTCGCGAGGAAGAACGTTGCGCTTACTGCTACCATGACCGGTTAAAGACCACAGCTGTTATTGCCAGGCGCGGTAAGTTTGATTATTTCACCTCCACCCTCTTGCAGAGCAAATTCCAGAAGCACGACATGATCCGCTCGATCGGCGAGAGCCTTGGTAAATCTTATGGCGTGCCGTTCCTGTACCGGGACTTCCGAGAGGGTTGGAAGGAGGGGGTTGAGGCCTCAAAGCGTCTTAATATGTACCGCCAGCAATACTGCGGATGCATTTACAGCGAAAAGGAGCGGTTCTATAAGGGCAGAGAGCATGTGGCAAAGGGCATGGAGCAAATAGAATGAGGCGTGTTGTTCTTGATTAAAGAAGTGACTTGGCGTTTTTCTGCATGCGTTCAAAATCCCCCTGGCTCAAGCCTGCGCCCAGGACAATTTGTCTGGCCTGTTGTTCGGTGATGAGATCTGAAGGTTCATGGGTATCGGTATTCAACACCAATTCCGCGCCGTGCTTCTTGGCCAATTGCGCAACGTGGCCATTCGTTAAGCTGTGCCCCTTGCGCGCCGTGATTTCCAGAAAGATTCCTTTCTCGGCTGCCATCAGCACCTCTTCCTCAGAGATGAGACCCGGGTGGGCCAGGATATCAATGTCCGCAGTCAGAGCCGCGCGATTGGTACCAGGAGCAACGGGCTCTGCAATGGTTTCTCCATGTACCACGATAATTTTGGCGCCTAAAGAACGGGCCTCTTCGGCTAGGGGGCCGATCTGAGAGGGTGGAACATGTGTCAACTCGATGCCGGGGACGGTTTTGATCTGGTTGGCGCGATTCAAACTTTCAGATACAGCCACAATGCGAGGGATAATAAAATCCAGGTTGGAGGCATCAGCATGATCCGTGATACCTATGGCCTTGAGGCCAAGGACTTCTGCCCGCCGGACCAGTTCAGATGGCACCAGCACGCCATCGCTGAAAATGGAATGGGTATGCAGATCAATCACGATCGACTACATCTTGTATTTGCCAAAATCTTCGGGCGAAAGTTTTTCTAAATATTCTTTCCATTTCAAACCCTCTTCGCTCTTGTCCCATGCTTCAGGCTCTCCATCCAGTTTCTTTGATTTCTGAAGCACCGTGTCATTGACAAATATGGGACAACCAGCCCTGAGAGCTAAGGCAATGGCATCGCTGGGACGGGCATCTATATTGTATGATTCATCATTAAGCGAGAAATAAATCTGGGCAAAGAATGTGTTGTCCTTCAGATCGCACACCTCCACCTTAGAGATTTTTATCTTTAGAATATCCAAGAAATTCTTAAACAGATCATGGGTCATGGGACGAGAGAAGCGAACATTTTCCAGCTCTGTGGCAATAGCCGTCGCTTCCAATATACCGATCCAAATAGGAAGGGCCTGGTCTCCTTCAACGGATTTTAAGATCACGATGGGGGCGTTTGAAACCGGGTCAATGGTTATCCCTGACACCTTCATTTCATGCAGCATGTGATATTCCTCCATTTTCGCCAACATATTCTTCATGGCCCTTGACAGAGGATCCGAGCAAGGAATGTGAAAAGGCCTCCACAATCCTGACTGGCAAGACCTGGCCAACACGTGCGGTGCAGTCCGAAAAGTTGACGCTCCTGTTGCAGGGGGTGCGCCCTGTCAACTGATGGTGTGATTTTTTGCTACGACCTTCCACCAAGACCTCCTGAATCGTTCCAACCAGGGCCTTATTCTTCTCCAAGGTAAACCTGCCTTGAATTTCAGACAACCTGTTGAAGCGCTTACGCTTTATGGCCTCTGGAACCTTGTTGGAAAACTTAGCAGCTGGAACGTTTGGACGATCAGAATACTTGAATAAAAAGAAGCTGTCAAATCCTACTTGCTGGATAAGATCGACAGTGGCTTCAAAGTCAGTTGTTTCCTCACCGGGGAAACCAACAATGATATCAGAGGTTATTGCAATATCGGGCCGGACACTGCGCAATTTTGCAATTTTCTTGAGGTAATCCTCCCTCGTGTATCCTCTATTCATGCGCTTTAGGACACGATTTGAGCCGGACTGAACCGGCAGGTGGATATGAGCAGCAAGTTTGTCCAGCCTGGAAAAGGCGTTAATCAACTGATCCGACAGGTCCTTGGGATGCGAGGTCGTGAAACGTATGCGCCGCAGGCCTTCAATATCGTTAACTTGTTCAAGGAGTACCGGAAAATTACACCCATGGCCGTTCTTTCGCCCATACGAATTTACATTTTGTCCTATGAGCGTGACTTCACGGATGCCATTTTTTACCAATAGCCGAATTTCTTCAAGTATTGCTTCAGGTTTGCGGCTGACTTCACGTCCTCTTAAATAGGGTACCACGCAATAAGTACAGAAGTTATCACAGCCCTGCATGATGGTTACAAAGGCTGTGGCACGCTCGGTCTGGAAGACCGGTTCCGTAACACACAAAAGCCCTGATGTCCCTCTTGGGTTTATATCCACAATATGCTTTTTTTGATTATTGACCTGTTGAACAAGGGAGGGGAGTCGCTCAAGGCCAAAGGTTCCAAAAACGATATCCACATGCGGTGCCCGTTCAAAAAGACGATGCCCCTCCTGCTGGGCGACACATCCACCCACGCCAATCATAAGGTCCGGCCTCAGACGTTTCATCCTGGCTAGACGTCCTAACAAGCTATAAACTTTGTGCTCGGCCTTTTCTCGGATCGAACATGTATTTATGATGATAAGATCAGCTTTATGCAGCTGTGAAGTCGGCCTGAAGTTCAATGGGGCCAGAAGTCTCAGCATCTGTTCGGAGTCATAGACGTTCATTTGGCAACCCATGGTGATTATATGGACACGTTTTTGTTTCATATTGATGGGTCTCTCGTCCGTTCTCTTTGAGAGCTTAAGTCCATACGGCCTGTTGCCGAATTGGCATTACCGTCTTCTATGGGGGGTTGTTGATTACGGTTTCTTTTCCCGGGGAACCTTGCCGTGTAGGGTTATCGACCTGACGTCCTCCACGGCAATCTTAAAGTTGCCATACGCCAACTTTCCATAGCATGGTGTCCCCTTGTCCACAACAACAGGGACGGTTTTACCATCCTTCAACTGGACCTCGGCGGTTAAAGTTTTATCTTGCAGCACAAATTCGATTGATTCAATCTTATCAAAGCTGATAGAGATATAAGCATCACCTAGCTTACCAGAAAGAAACGTCTGACCATCAAGGCTAAACTTTTCAAGACGTGTAGAAATATTCGATTGATCTGTCACAGTGGCATCATAATTCTTTGTCGGTTCCGGGACCCTTACCGAGGCAGAGCCGCCAAGGCCACCCATTCCGACCAAAAATACGTAGAACAATACCACCAGGCCGACGAAACATCCCCTTTTCATACTGCCTCCTTCCTCAGATACGTCCACCTTGTGTCCATTTCCTTCTTGCTCAGAATTCACAAACCAGGCATTCAGAAGTTTAATAATGAATGTAATCCTCCAGATATTCAATTCTGATTTGCCTTTGAAGATCCTGTATGATCATATCTACAATACTTTGACAACCGGGTCCAATGTGTAGCACGATTAATCCTTCTTGTTGATTTAGGGTCCTGAGAACAGCAACGCCGTCATAACCTTCCAGGATAAACTTTAAAAGGTAGATCTGTCTTCGATCTATGCGATAGTATTTTTTTATGGTGGTCTTCGGCAATTGAATGCTCTGCATGGGTCTTTTTAAAACTAACATCATTTTCCCCATGTTTTCAACGAAAAAAATCGGAGTTGTACAATGGTTCTCTTTGGGCTATATTAGTTTGACATGCAAAAAAGATGGCATATCCTTTCACCTGACCCTAAACAGGTTTCGATGCTGGCTGAAAGCCTGGGCTGTCGGCCAGCGGTCGCCACTGTACTGACAAACCGCGGTATCTGCAGCCCGGATCGTGCAACAGCCTTTCTGAAACCTTCGCTTGCCCGTGTTCGATCCCCTTTTTTGATGAAAGATACAGACCGTGCAGTTGAGCGCATCCTGCTGGCGATTCTTCGCCGCGAAAAGGTGCTCGTCTGTGGGGACTATGATGTGGATGGCATCACGGCCACTGCGCTTCTCTTTGAGTTTCTATCCTATCTGGATGCTGATGTGCGTTTCTATATTCCGAATCGTCTAACCGAAGGTTATGGGTTGAGCCTGGACTGTGTTGAAAAATGCGCTATCCCCGATAATATTGGTCTAATCATTACCGTGGACTGCGGTATTAGCAGCCATGAAGCGGTCAGTGCGGCTCGTCGTGCTGGGATCGATGTCATTATAACGGATCATCATGAAATCCCTTCCCAGATGCCAGATGCCTTGGCCGTTTTGAACCCTAAACGGCCTGATTGTCCCTCAGGCTTTTCATGGCTGGCCGGTGTAGGTGTGGCTTTTAACCTGGTTCTTGCCCTCCGAAAAAGGCTTCGGGATGAAGGTTTTTGGAACAGTCGTTTAGAACCAAATTTAAAGGCTGCCTGCGATCTTGTAGCCCTTGGCACAGTGGCAGATATGGTTCCGCTTGTGGAAGAAAACCGTATCTATGTGAAGGCCGGTCTTGAAGTGCTGTCTTCTGACGTCCGTCCAGGCGTTAAGGCCCTCCTGGACGTGTCCAACATGCCGGATCGCCCTCTTGATACTCGGGAAATCGCTTTTAGGATCGCCCCTCGGCTGAATGCTGCCGGAAGGCTGCGCAACGGCTCAATTGCCTTGAAGCTCCTGATGACATCGGATACGAAGATAGCACATGCTATTGCCGAGGAACTCAATCAGGAAAATACCAGAAGGCAGGAGATTGAAAACCTTATCCTGTCAGACATCACCCAGCACCTTGAAGACAATCCCAGGTTATTGAAACAAAGAGCGCTGGTCTTAGATCGTCCGGGATGGCACGAGGGCGTCGTTGGGATCGTGGCGTCCAGGTTGGTTAACCGGTATTGTCGCCCTGTCGTTGTTATTGCAGTTGCCGATGGTATAGGCAAAGGGTCGGCTCGAAGTCCAGATGGATTTGATGTGTATGAAGGTCTGAAGAGCTGTTCTCAGTACCTGGAAAAATTCGGAGGCCATAAGGCGGCAGCGGGCCTTACCTTGAGAGCTGAAAATATCCCGGCCTTCAGTAAAAAATTTGAAAGAATCGTCTGCGAGAAAACCATACCAGAAGATTTTGTGCCCAAACTGGTGATTGACAGCGAAATTTCTGTATCTGATATCTGTACTGAACTGGTAGATGAACTGGAGGCACTTGCCCCTTTTGGAACAGGGAATCCAGAACCTCTTTTTATGCTTTCAGATATTGATGTCCTTTCTGCCCGCATGGTCGGGGCCCACCATTTGCAAATGCGGCTACGTTCCTCGAAAAAACACCAGACCAAGCCACTTGATGCAATCTTTTTCAACACCCCCTCCCCGCTCATGCCTCGTAGTGGCAGGCAGATGGGTGCTGCTGAACCGCATCCTAAACACCTCAATCAGATCGCCTGTCATATTCGCTGGAATCGATGGAAAGATCGAAAAAGGATTCAGTTGGTCATTAGAGATTTGGAACCCGGGTAAGAAAATCTGTTCATCATGAATCCTGCTGACAGCCTTGCAATTTCCAGGTTTTTGGGTTATGAAAAATTAGACGCAAATAAAATTAGACTCAAAATGATACTTTCCTTAGTACTTGAGTTAGGCGGTTGAGGTTTTGTGTAATGGCAAGGATATTTCGCCCTAGCAATCGGGAATCAAAAATTCTGTCCAAGATTGAATCTTCCAAGGAACGGGCCCGCCAGCTCGCCATCGAACAAACGAAAAATGTCTTGGAACCGCTCAGCAATGCCGTGGCCATGAAGCTCATAGAGGAAAAATTGATCCAAACGACCAGCAAGGAGGATATTCAGGATCAGATCGCACGCTCACTTGAAAAATTGACACGTGCAGATGAATTTGAGATTGATTACCAAACTGCCCCATTCAGGGCCCTTGTGCCGCGGCCACAAATCGTGAGTCTCTATCTAACAGCGTTCGTTGTAGAACAGCTGATCAACCATCGAAGCGTTGAGGATATTTATGGCTCTGACGAAGAGATCTATCACTGCATTAACCGTCAGGTCGCTAAATTCATCCTTCAATGAGGCCCTCTTTTCATCCCAGGTTGGTCAACGGCCCTTTTGAGGACCCGGCCCTCTTCATACCATTCTTTTTTGAAAAGCGTGCCCTGCTATTTGACATGGGCGACCTGCACCACCTACCCCGGAAAGAAATGTTGAAACTAACCCATGGATTCGCAACCCATACCCATATGGACCATTTTGCAGGTTTTGATACCTTGCTGCGTACTTTCCTGGGACGGCAAAAGGCCTTCCACGTGTTTGGCCCACCAAACTTTCTTAAAAATATTGAGGGAAAATTAGCAGCTTATACCTGGAACCTGGTTGAAAACTACAGCCATGGTTTTTTGCTGAAGGCTACTGAGGTACATCCAACGTATACCATCACCCAGGTCTATCAGTGTAAAGACGGGTTTAGAGCACGCCGGGCACCAGAGCAGGCCCCTTTTGACGGGACCCTGCTCGCAGAACCCGCCTTTTCAGTCCATGCCATCCACCTGGATCATAAGATCCCCTGTCTGGGGTTTACCCTCAAGGAACGGTTTCATGTCAATATTATGAAGGACAGCCTGAAAAGACTCAAGATACCGGTGGGGCCGTGGCTGAGGAGATTCAAGGAGGCACTATATAAAGAGCAGGATCTTGAAGAAGATTTTCAGGTCGTGTGGAAAGAGGATAGAAAAGAACGAAAACTTACATTCCGCCTGGGTGACCTTATAGACCAAATCGCCCGTATATCACCAGGACAGAAGATTACCTATATTGTTGACGTTGTTTTTAGTCCTGAAAACATCGAAAAGATAATTGATTTTGCCCGGCATGCCGACCATCTTTACATCGAAGCCGCCTTTCTAGATGCAGAAATGGAAATTGCACGCAACAAATATCATCTGACTGCAAAACAGGCAGGCATCCTTGCCAAAAAAGCAGGAGTTAAGCAATTTACGCTCTTCCATTTCTCGCCCCGATACGCCCATAGTGTACAACTTCTCCAAGAAGAGGCTGATCGAGCCTTTGCAGAGACTTGACCGTTGTGTGCCTCGCAAGCCCACAAAGCGAACCCCCGCCATAAAAGGCAGGGGTTCGCTTCATACTGAAAGGGATGTATTCAGCTGACTGTCGTATCAGGCCTGGACAGCAACTGCTTCTATGGCTTCCTGATCGCTGTTAGTGCTGGCTTTACTATGGGCTCCAATGAAGATCTCCATCATCCGCCAGGCCACATCATCCGAATACTGCGCTGGCGGGTGCTTCATGAAATAGGCGCTCGGGCCCTTGATCACGCCGCCAATACCGCGTTCCAGGGCCAGCTTCATGCAACGCACGGCATCGATGGCTACGCCAGCCGAGTTGGGAGAATCCTCCACCGATAGACGCATCTCCAAGTGTATGGGCACATCACCGAAGAGGCTTCCCTCCATGCGAATAAAGGCAATCTTGTTATCCTTTTGCCAGGGAACATAATCACTGGGGCCAATATGGATGTTTTCTGCATCCAGACGCTTAGCAAGGACTGCCTGCACGGCCTCGGTTTTAGATGTCTTTTTGGAAGCTAGACGCGTACGGTTTAGCATGTTTAGGAAATCAGTGTTGCCGCCGGTATTGAGTTGATAGGTGCGTTTCAACTTCACACCTCGCTTTTCAAATAGATCCGCAAGAATCCGGTGTGTGATGGTAGCCCCAAGCTGGGACTTGATGTCATCACCAATGATCGGGATGCCTGCTTCCTTAAATCGCGCAGCCCACTTAGGATCGCTGGCGATGAACACGGGCATGCAGTTGATGAAACCAACCCCTGCCTCAAGTGCACACTCAGCATAGAAGCGAGTGGCCTCCTCAGATCCGACTGGCAGGTAATTGAGCACGATCTCCGTACCGCTTGCCTTGAGGACGTGCACCACCTCCTCCTTGGTCGGCACTGGTTGATCCGCCAAAACATAAGTATAGCGCGGATCATAGTCCTTCATGTGGGCGGATACCCCATCCAAGATCCGCCCCATGTGCACCTTGACCCCTGTTGGGGGCACATCTTTGCAGAAGACTGTCGTGCAGTTCGGCTCGGCAAAAATCGCATCAGCGACATCTTTGCCCACTTTGCGAGCGTCAACATCAAAGGCCGCCACGACCTCAATATCGTGCGGCGCATAACCGCCCACTGCCCAGTACATTAGACCGGTTGCCGTATCCTTCTTGTCTTTCGTGTAGTAGTGAATGCCCTGCATCAAAGAACTGGCACAATTACCAACACCAACAAAAGCAATACGAATTTTGTCCATTTGCTCACCTCCGGATGCTTGACTATTTAGCCCGGAATTCACAAAAAGGATTTCCCCTCACGCCCTCAGCGCGAATCAAAATGGTTGTTGAACGCCCCAAAGGGATTTCTTCGGGCAATGGTCGGTTGGCAAATTGATTTAACATGTTCATATAACAATTATTCAGACGTAAGTCAACAAATCTGGGTGCAACATGAGAAAGCCTGTTCAATAACCAACTCGGTTTACCCCAGGCTGGCCTGTGGGGTGACGGTTGATCGCTGAACGCTCACTTTTTAGCTTGAGTAAGCGCACTTGGATTGACCTCCCCTATATAGTTTTGGATACCCGTTACAATGGCATCGGCTATGTCCTCCTGGTATCCGACACTGTTTAACCTGCGACATTCTCTCGGATTCGTTATAAAGGCGACCTCTACCAATATGGACGGCATCTCAGCGCCAAGTAGTACATAGAAGGGGGCCTGTTTGACGCCTTTGTCTTTGATTCGGCTATATCTTGGTTTCAATTTCCTAATCAGGGCCTCTTGAACGTAACCCGCAAGGCGACTCGATTCATCTATCTTGGCATTTTTCATCAGGTCACTCAAGATGGTTTCAAGATCGCTAATATTTTTGGCTGAGGTGGCATTCTCCCGTGCAGCCACCAAGATGGCATCTTCATCTGTGGCCAGATTCAAAAAATAGGTCTCAAGGCCATGACAAACCTTTGTCTTGTTGGCATTGGTGTGAATTGAAATAAAAAGGTCGGCATTCTTGGTATTGGCGATAGCGGTGCGCTCTTCAAGCGAAAGAAAGATATCTGTATTTCTGGTGAGTATGGCCTCGCATCCAAGCCTCTGACGAATTTTCCTGGCCAGTCTCCGGGAAATTTCCAGTGTCACGTTCTTCTCTTTCACGCCCTTCAAATATCCAAGGGCACCAGGGTCTTTGCCCCCATGTCCAGGGTCAATAACAATCCGCTTCACCCCAAGTGCCAGTTGTTTGGCCAGGGCGCCCTTAGGTATTTTACCACCCGGTTTTTCCTGTTCGTGTTTAAATCGTTTCTTTGATGCGGTCTTCCTGGGGACACTACTGACATCGACTACAATGCGAAACGGGTTGCGTAGGGAGAATATCTTAAAATTATCAATCGATTTGATATCCAAAACAACCCGGACCCTATCCGGACGATATTGAGCTGCACGGGCACCACTGAGCAGATCATCTGCGATTGGCACAACCGGCTTTAACCCGGGCCCTATGCGTGCATGGTTTAGATCAATATAAAGCCGCATAGGCTTTGCAAGGGTAGGATCTTTTTTCAACAGGTGGTGGGTATAGGGCACCTCCTCTTCCACATCAATAACAACACGCGTATAACTTGGGCTGGACCAAAAACGGATGGCCTTTACCTTGGCGAGCGATTCTGCTTGAAGCCTAGAATGTTCCTTTTGACCGAAAGGCTTTTTGATCTGTGGCGATGCGATGAATTTTGAGGCCTCTTTCCTAACGGGTCCAATCTCTTGTTCATCAATGCCCCTTTTGTCGTCCTTACGCAGCTCAGCAATCGCCCTTTTGGCCTTCGACTGGTATGGGCTCTTTGGAAAATGTTTTAGCAAGCGGTTGTAATAATCGAGGGCCTGTTGCTTGTCTTGTATGCTGCAAGAAAACGCATATAACTTGGCATACAAATGTGCTGTCATGAAAAGGGCGTCATCTGCCCTTGGTCCGTTCGGTTGGGCTGCATAAACAGACCGAAACTTTTTGATACAGGTTACCCAATGATATCGAAGCTTTTGTTTTTGAGGATCTTTCAGGAGTGTTTCAAAACTCAACCGGGCCTGTTGATAGTCATTTTCGATTTGGTCTCCGGTGGCTATTGGTGGGTATAAAGCAAACACCAAAAGCAAAATGAGAAAAAATATAAATTTACGCCAGATCGGCAAAAAGAGATACGGTTTCACGTAACGATTTAGCCTTGTTTCCTGATTCCAATCGCCTCTCGCCCATAGCCTATTAAGGGTTACAGGTCCTCCATGAGCTCTTTTAGGGCGTTTAATTGGTTTAATGCTTCAAGGGGTGTCATATTCGAAATATCCAGCTTTTTCAAGGTATTGATCACAATCTCACCTGAGGTTTTAAAAAGCGAAAGCTGAACACTCCCGTCCTTGTCAACCGGCCTCTTGGAACGTGCCAGGACTGGTTCTCCTGCACTGTTTAATTCACCACTTTCTATGTTCTTTAATATCTCCTTGGCCCGCTCCAAGACCTGCGCCGGAATGCCAGCCAAGCGGGCCACCTGGATACCATAGCTTCGATTGGTACTCCCCTCAACCAGTTTCCTCAAGAAAATAACTTCCTCATTCCATTCCTTGACAGCCACGTTGTAATTCTTGACTCGAGGCTTGGTAAGGGCCAGGTCTGTTAGCTCATGATAATGAGTGGCAAAAAGGGCCTTGATACCATGCCCTTTCCACTCATGGAGATATTCTGCCACAGCCCAGGCAATACTCAGGCCGTCAAAGGTACTGGTGCCTCTGCCGATCTCATCCAGAATGACCAAACTTTTCTCGGTGGCATTATTTAAGATATTAGCGGTCTCCTGCATTTCCACCATGAAGGTACTCTTGCCTTCGGCAAGGCTATCCAGCGCCCCAACCCGTGTAAAGATTCGATCGACTATCCCAATGGAGGCTGCTTCCGCCGGAACAAAGGAACCCATCTGGGCCATTAATACCAACAGGGCAACCTGACGCAGTAGTGTTGATTTTCCGGCCATGTTGGGTCCGGTAATAATAAGCACCTGTCGCGAGGTGTGATCCATCTCAATCGTGTTAGGCACAAACCGTTCTGATGATACCAATTTTTCAATGACTGGATGACGACTTTCCTTCAAAAAGAGGCTATCACCGTCATGGACGACTGGCTTTACATAACCATTTTGATCGGCAAGTTCAGCCATTGCCAGCAACACATCCAGGTGGGACACAACGTCAGCCATCCTGGAGATGCGGCTATTACTTTGAGCCACTTTTTCCCTAACAACGCAAAACAGCTCATACTCCAATTGGGCTCGTTTTTCTTCAGCCCCCAGCACTTTGGCCTCATATGCCTTGAGGTCTTCGGTAATGTACCGCTCCGCATTAACCAAGGTCTGTTTGCGCACATAGTGCGCCGGCACTGATTCGATATGGGTCTTCGAAACCTCAATATAGTAACCAAAAACCTTGTTGAAGCCCACCTTCAAAGAATTAATCCCTGTGGCTTGCCGCTCCCTAGCCTGGAGACGTGATATCCAATCCTTTCCTTCCCGGCTGCTTCGAATCAGTTCGTCGAGACCTCCATCAAAGCCTGGCTTAATAATACCACCCTCCCGTATGGTCAGGGGCGGATCATCAGAGATGGCGTCTTCGATCAAACCTGCTACATCGCCAAGGTCATCCCATTTTGAGATGATCTCAACAAAAAGCCGGCTTTCGAACCCGTCGAGCAAAGAGCGTATCTTAGGGAGTCTTTGAATTGAGTGCTTCAAAGCGACCAGATCTCGAGCATTGCACCGATCGAGGGCAATCCTGGCATTTAAGCGCTGAAGGTCATGTACTTCTTGGAGGGCCTTCCTCACCGAACGCCTTACAGGAAGCTTTTCCTTGGCCTCTTCTATGGCGTCCAATCGGCCTTTGATTTGCTCAAGATCCAAAAGTGGATACTGAAGCCATGCCCGCAGCATGCGGGCACCCATGGCTGTTACGGTTTGATCCATGATGCCAAGAAGGGAACCGCGTTTGGTGCCGGTCCGAATGGTCTCAAAGAGTTCTAAGTTTCTTTTGCTGGTCTCATCTACGACCATGAAGTCAGAAAGGCTGTAGGATGAAATCCCCGTGATGTGGCCAAGCTCTCCCTTGTGGGTCTCATCTACATAGCGCAACAGAGCACCGGCAGCTGCAATGCCAGCCCGCCACTCATGACAACCAAATCCTTCAAGAGAATGGGTCCTAAACTGCCTCAGAAGCCGTGCCTGGGCTGATTCCAGTTCAAAGCATTCATCCTTCAGGAAGTTTACTGAGGTCTCTCCAAGGATTTCTACCAGTGCCTTGATTTCAGGTGCTTCGCGATGGGACTCGGCAAGCAGGCTTTCGCGTGGATCTATACGTCGGCACTCGTCTATGACCTTGTCGAAATGGCTCGATTCGGTCACCCTGAAGGTCCCTGTAGAGATATCCAAATGGGCGATTCCGTAACGACCTTTCCAGAAAGATAGGGCCATGAGGAAGTTGTTGAACTTTGCATCCAGAATCTCTGTGTCAACGACGACCCCGGGTGTTATCACCCTGACCACATCGCGGTTCACAAGTCCCTTGGCCTTTGCTGGATCCTCCACCTGTTCGCAGATGGCTACCTTGAACCCCCGCTCGATCAGTCGCGCAATATAGCTCTGGGCAGCATGGTGGGGAACACCACACATAGGAATGGGCTCTTCGTCCTTTTTGTTTCGGGAAGTCAGGGCAATTTCGAGGATTCGAGATGCTATCTTTGCATCTTCAAAGAACATCTCATAAAAATCGCCCATGCGGTAAAACAGGATAGCATCAGGGTACTGCTGCTTGATCGACAAATATTGCCGAACCATCGGAGTGGCTTTAACCATAGCAGCAGAACCTGTAAGGCCTAAATGAACTTAGGGGGGTTGCCCAGATTTGGAATAATGGCATACCTTCCATTATTCCATGAACGAGGAACAAAACAAGAATCGCGAGAAAAGCCTTTGACCTCAATAAGTTATATAACTTCTGACACATTAGGCAGTCTCGGTTTCTTTGTAAGGCGTATTTTCTTTTTGAACAGGCAAGCTTTTGAGGACCTTTATCTCTTCTTCTAACTTACGGATTGTTTCAAGATGGTTCTTTATCTCACTTTTTGCCTTAAAGCGCTCTTTCAGTCCATGAAAATAGGAAAGGAGCAAGCCTATCAAAAAGAACCCCAAAAAGTAAAAAGAGAGCTGAAAGGGCTCAGTTTTATACTTCTTTATCACAAGATTTAGCCTTAAAGCTTCCTTGTGAGTAAACACATCAAGATTCTGAACCACGACAACGACCAAGAAAATGACCACCACGGACCACAACATGGGTTTCAGAGATTTCATCTCGAATCCTCCTTATATTTCAACAGATTCAGTCGAGTTTTTCAAAATATGGTTTAAGGTTGCGATACGTTGCTTCGAGATGCTCGGGTATCACGCGCACTTCAGCAAACACGGTCATAGCATTGGTATCTCCGTGCCACCGTGGTACAATGTGAAAATGAAGGTGCTGTTCGACACCTGCACCTGCCACCACGCCAAGATTCAGACCCACATTGAATCCATCTGGCTTCATCACCTTTTTCAGGATTCCGATTGAGTCTTTGACCGTCTTTAAAATGTTTGCCATCTCTTCCATTGTCATTTCATCTAAGGACGCTATATGTCTTTTGGGGGCAACCAAAAGGTGTCCATTAATATACGGATACTTGTTCATCATGACCATGGAGAGTGCACCCGTGTACAGGGTGAGGTTGTCCTGATCCGACAAGGCAAGGCAGAAGATGCACGCCTTTTCTTTTTCACTCAGAATATACTCCATGCGCCAAGGAGCCCATAGGGTTTTCATTGCTTTTCACCTCTGAACGCTTAAAAACTTTTTAATACTATAGCAGGTTTAGCTGAAAATACAAGTCATTTTATATCTTCCTGTAGTGTCTGGTTTGACCCCTTGAGGTAGGTATTGGTTTAAACCGACTCAACGGCCCCCGGAGATCCTAACCAGTTCCACATTGCCCCAAAGGCCTATCTCGTTATCCAAGATAATGACAAGGCCCAGAACGCCTTCTATGTTTTTCCCAAGCTCTATGGCTGGTTGAATATCTTGTTTGCTTGACACCTCGTTTCCAATAGCTGTGGCGACCGCATCTGCAAGTGCCGTAGACCCTGAGATCACAACAGCCGCATCAGCCCTTCCCAGGCTAAGGGAATGTCCTAAAGTTCCCGAAGAAGTGCAAACTGAAATAGGACACCCTGGCGAGTCGATGCGCACCCCAACCTTGTTGCTCAGGGGAGATTTGCCTGCAAAGATCGCCGCAATTAAAGGAAAGTCGGTCCTGATAAAAATATCTCCCCCGTTTTCAACGATAACATTTTGGCTGTATGCTAAGAGGTCTCTTCCCACATATTCAGCAATGGCCCCTGCAACCCCTGCCATTGGGCCAACACCGGCCTTGTGGCCGGCCGCAATCATGGTTTTGACAATGGGTGGCGCCAGTTGGTCCTGGGGCAATGGCCTCAGCGCATGGACAAACCCTGGATGCTGTTCAAGATAACGCTCAAGTGGGAGTCTGTGTTTCAAGACAAGGTCTCTGGTTTCGGTTTCAAGGGGTCTGTCAGCCCTCACAAAAAGATCGGTTTCCTTAACCACCACCCGAAAATTCGCAAGTTTGTTCTCCGAGACAAGGCTGCGATAGGTGCGATTTTTATATGGTTTCATAAAATGTATGAAAAATGGATGAATCCGTACAAAAATCCCTTTGAGCAGTCTTTAAAACGTCTTAGACCAAGCGAAAAGGGGTTCGGGCAACAGCTTGCAACCGACTACGGACTCCGAACCACTGACAATTTGTTTGCTACTTCCGGCACACGGTTTCAATCGCAGGATAGCCCAAAAGCTCGTTGACCGCTTCGGTCAAGTCCGGACCAGCTTTTACCTTGATACTGTCGGGCAGTGCAATGACAGTATCCGTCCTTTGGGGCATTCGAAGGTGGAGGAAGGCATTGCAAGACCCCTTGTAATGCTGTAAAATGTCGCAAAGACGTTGGAGACCCTCTTTATTGAGACTGGTTATATCGAGATTAACATGGACACTCGTCGTCCAGGTTTCCTCGGCTTTGTCTATTGGAACGACGGTATCTGCCAAGATCTTGCTCGACTTTTCGTCTTTGGTAACAGAACCTTCAACCATGATGACAGCGTCCTTTTCTATGTGAACGGATGCAGTGGCATACACTGTAGAGAAGAGGACGACCTCGGCAAAACCACTCAAGTCCTCAATGGTCACAAAGGCCATAACCTCCCCTTTCCTATCATTATAGAGTTTATATTTCCGAACAATGCCCCCTATGCGAACCACTTGACCATCTGAAAGATCCTGAAGCTTCAGGGTGTCTGTGTTGGCAAATTTTCCGAGTATCGGCTCATACTGGGCCAAAGGGTGCCCTGTTATGAAAAATCCAAGGCATTCCTTCTCATAGTTTAAAAGCTCACCCTCACTCCATTCTTCTATTTTAGGAAATGGGGGATAGATCGTCTCATGGTTGTCCTCTGACATGGTCTCAAAAAGGCTAAATTGGCCATTTATGCGATCCTTCTGGACCTTTTGCCCGATGTCCAATACCTCCTCCAGCACAGACATCATCTGGGAACGCCTTGCCCCTGTTGAATCAAAAGCCCCGGCCTTGATCAGACTCTCAATAACCCGCCGGTTAACCTTCCTGTGGTCTATTCGTTCGCAGAAATCAAACAAAGATTTAAATGGCCCACCCTGTTCTCGAACTTCGAGGATCGACTCTATTGCCCCATGTCCGACATTCTTAACGGCCGCCAAACCAAAACGAATCTTGCCATCTATCACCGTGAAATTCATGTCGCTTTGATTAATGTCAGGCGGAAGAATCTCAATCCCCTGAGTTCGGCATTCGGCAATGTACTTGACCACCGCTTCAGTCGAGTTCATCTCACTCGTTAAGATGGCTGCCATAAACTCGACTGGAAAGTGGGCCTTTAGATAGGCTGTCTGAAAGGCAATCATGGCATAGGCAGCACTATGGGCCTTATTAAAACCATAGCGTCCGAATTTCTCCATCAGGTCAAAGATCTTTTCGACCTTTTCATGATCTTTTCCCTTGTTTTTAGCCCTTGAGAGGAACCGTTCACGCTCTTGAGCCATGATTTCGCCGATCTTCTTGCCCATAGCCTTTCTCAGGTTGTCTGCCTCGGCCATAGAATAGTCTGCAAGCGTACTGGCGATATTCATCACCTGTTCTTGATACAGGATGACCCCGTAAGTATCCTTAAGAATAGGTTCAAGCTCCGGGAGAAGGTAGGTCACAGGAACTCGACCATTTTTTCTTTCCACAAACTCATCATGCATGCCACTGTCTAAAGGCCCAGGACGATAAAGGGCAACCAAGGCAATGATGTCCTCAAAACAGGCTGGTTTCAGACGTAACAAAAGGTCTTTCATGCCTGCGCTTTCCAGCTGGAATACACCCGTGGTCTGAGCTGAAGCAAGGAGTTGAAACGTCTTTTTGTCCGTCAGGTCCAGATGTGCCAAGTCTGGCGGCACGCCGCCTCGTTTTCTTATGATATCGCATGCTTCCTTCATAACAGTAAGATTTCGGAGCCCGAGCAGATCGAACTTGATCAATCCAATCTTTTCCACGCACTTCATGTCATACTGGGTGACAACCTCCCCTTTCTTGCCTCGGGTCAGCGGTAAATACTCCACTAATGGTCGATCTGAGATGACCACCCCTGCAGCATGGGTTGAAGCATGTCTTGGCAATCCCTCCAAGGCCTCAGCAATGGTAAACAGCTCTTTGACAAAGGGTTTTTCCTCTACCAACTTTTGTAACTTAGGTTCTTTGGAAATGGCCTGTTCAAGGCTGATGTTCAGCACTTCGGGTATCATCTTGGCGATCTTGTCAACTTCTCTTAGCGGGATGTCAAGGGCCCTTCCCACATCCCTTATGACCGCTCTGGCCTGCATCTTACCAAAGGTGATGATCTGGGCCACGTGATCCGGGCCTCCGTATGTTTCCACCACATACCTGAACACGGCATCACGGCCTTCCATGCAGAAATCCACATCAATGTCGGGGAGGCTTTTGCGGGCTGGATTCAAGAATCGCTCAAATATCAGACCATACGCGATAGGATCCAGGTCCGTGATCCTAAGGGCATAAGCGACCACACTTCCTGCTGCAGAACCTCGCCCCGGCCCCACCGGGATGTTTTTGTTTCTGGCAAACCGAACAAAGTCTGCAACCACCAAAAAATAACTGGAAAAGCCCATTCCTTTGATGACCTCTAACTCCTGCTCAAGGCGCTCGTGGTATTGCTGGCTGTCTTCAAGAGAAAAGCTGGGGGTTCTTGAGCGGATTTCATGCAACCGGGCTTCGAGCCCCTTCCGGGCCTCGCGTTCCAAGTATTCATCCGCACTGGAGATGCCGTTGTTTCCGGGGCTGGAGTCCCCAGGTCGCATGAAAGACTCTGGCCGAAATTTGGGAAAATGATGGGACTTGAGGTCAAGTTCTAAGTTGCAGCGATTGCTGATTTCAACTGAATGTTCTATGGCACCTGGATAGTCGCGAAAATCGCGCTTCATTTGTTCTGGTGACTTGAAATAAAGCTGATCGGTTTGAAACTTCAGACGCTTTGTCTCTTGGACGGGCTTGCCAGTCTGGATGCACAAGAGGACATCGTGGGCACGGGCATCTTCTGAATCCAAATAGTGGCAATCATTGGTGGCAACAATCGGAATAGAAAGCGCTTGACTCATTTCCCGGAGGGCATGGTTGACGCCCTCCTGGTCCTCAATACCATTGTTTTGGACCTCCAAATAGAAATTGCCCTCACCAAACATGGCCTCATAGCTACGAGCAACCTCAGTAGCCTTGTCTAACCGGCCTGCCTTGATCAAACGTGGGATCTCACCGTGGAGGCAGCCACTCAAGGCGATTAATCCCTTGCTGCAATCGGCCAGAATGGCCTTGTCCGCACGCGGCTTGTAGTAGAACCCCTCCAAATGGGCCGCAGTGACCAGTCGGCAAAGATTCTGATATCCTTCTCTGTTTCTCGCCAATAGGATAAGGTGGTACAGCGCCCCTTTGTCACGAGGTGTTTTATCAAAACGACTTCTGGGAGCTACATAGAGCTCACATCCAATGATGGGCTTGATACCAGCCTTGTATGCCTTTTCATAAAACTCGATAACACCGTACATGGTGCCGTGGTCAGTGATAGCCACAGACATCATCTGGTAAGAGGCCACCCGCTTCAAAAGAGGATCGATTCGGATTGCCCCATCAAGAAGGCTGTACTGTGTGTGGACATGGAGATGGACAAAACCAGCAGAAGGCATTACTCTAACCGATAGTTGGGAGCTTCTTTAGTAATGATCACGTCATGCACATGGCTCTCTCGCAAACCTGAGGGGGTAATACGCATAAACCGGGCATTTTGCCGCAATTCCTCAATCGTCGTGCACCCGACATAGCCCATGCCCGCCTTCAGACCACCTACGAGTTGGTAAACATATGCAGAGAGCGACCCCTTGTAAGGGACCCGGCCCACAATACCCTCAGGGACGAGTTTTGCATCCTCGGTAAGATCTTCTTGATAGTATCGGTCCTTGCTCCCCTTTTTCATGGCCTCCAAAGAACCCATCCCGCGATAAACCTTGTAACTTCGGCCTTGAAAGAAAACCGTTTCGCCTGGACTTTCATCAGTACCTGCAAACAGACCTCCGATCATGACACTGTGGGCACCAAAAGCGATCGCCTTGGTTATATCCCCTGAAAATTTTATTCCCCCATCAGCTATTAAGGGTACTCCTGTTTTCTCAGAAACGGGTTTGCACTTCATAATGGCGGTCACTTGGGGAACTCCAACCCCTGCAATAATGCGTGTGGTGCAAATCGAGCCTGGTCCAACACCTACCTTGACACCGTCAGCACCCGCCTTGATCAGGGCCTCTGCCCCTTCCCCTGTGGCCACATTGCCCGCGATCAGATCAAAGTCTTTGAACGTCTGTTTCAGCTTCTCAACCGCCTTTAACACGCCGGCGGTGTGACCGTGAGAGGTATCAATCACGATTACATCGGCCCCTGCCTGAAGGAGGGTCTCGGTGCGCTCTTCCATGTCGGGTCCAATGCCGACCGCGGCACCCACCCTGAGCCTGCCAAGACTATCCTTACAGGCATTGGGGTATTTCTTGATCTTTTCGATGTCTTTAATGGTAATAAGTCCTTTTAATCGTCCTTTATCATCTACGACCAGGAGTTTTTCGATCCGGTGTTCATGGAGCAACATCTTGGATTCTTCTAAGGTAATCCCCTCAGGTACCGTCACCAAGTTTTCCTTGGTCATCACCTCAGAGACTTTCTTGTTCAGATCTGTTTCAAACCGAAGATCCCTGTTGGTCACGATCCCCACCAAATGCTCCCCCTTCACCACCGGAACACCCGAGATGCGATACCGCTCCATGAGAGCCAGGACTTCATAAACGGGTTTTTCCGGCTCAATCGTGGTGGGATCAACGATCATCCCGCTTTCAGACTTTTTGACCTTATCCACCTCCTGGGCTTGGCTCTTAGCACTCATATTTCGGTGGATAATCCCTATGCCCCCTTCTCGCGCAAGACTGATGGAGGTCTGAGCCTCTGTCACGGTATCCATGGCTGCACTGGTAATGGGAATATTAAGGGAGATTTTTCTAGTTAAGCGGGTCCGTACATCGACATCGCGAGGTAACACCTTCGAGTACGCAGGGATAAGCAAAATATCATCAAAGGTTAAACCTTCCTCGATCATGGTTTGAGCCATGGCGCTTCTCCTATATATTTTTTTTTGGGGATTGAATGAATACCAGAAGGCCTTTCTTTTGGCAATGATTTATTTGCACGGGCATTTATGTCCTTGACAGGAATCGGACTAAAAACTATAGGGAAATGATGCTCATCTCCGTCAATCCCAAGAACCCACAACCCCGATTGATCCAAAGGGTTGCACAGATCCTTCAAGATGGCGGAACCATTGCCTATCCCACAGACACCTATTACGGCATTGGTTGTGATATCATGAATAAAAAATCGATCGAAAAGATCTATCGGCTGAAACAAAGAAGCCAGAAAAAGCCTTTCAGTTTTATTTGCTCAGACCTCAAGAACATCAGTCAATATGCAAAGGTCTCCAATTATGCCTACAAGACCATGAAGCGCTTGCTGCCCGGCCCTTACACGTTTGTCTTAGAGGGGTCAAAGCTTGTTCCAAAGATTATGCTGACCCGGCGAAAAACGGTAGGCATTCGAGTGCCGGGCCACCCCATCTGTCTCGCCTTGGTCAAACAACTCGGCCATCCCATTATATCTACAAGCGCTACCCTCCCAGATGGTGAAGTCTTGTCAGACCCATGTATGATTCACGAGGCCCTTGGGGCTCAAGTCGACATTGTCATAGACGGCGGGCCAGTGCCGGGACAGCCTTCAAGTGTGGTTTCACTTATTGAGGATAGACCGGAGGTTATCCGGGTGGGATTGGGGAACGTGACTATTTTTCAATAAGGGTGTGATCACGGGGCCGGGATGTGTAATGGGGTCAATTGATCCGTTTGGTCAGGCTCTCAGCAGGCTTAAAGTGAACCGCCCAACGCTTTGGGATATATACGGGCTTCTTGGTTCTAGGGTTTCTTCCTGTTGTCGCTCCGCGCTGCTTTATCTTGAAGCGACCCAGGCCTCGCAGGTCAATGGCCTCCCCTCGCATAAGGGCTTTTGCCATGCTTTCAAAAAGGGTATCCACGACAGTCAACATGTCCTGTTTGGTAATACCCGGGAATGCCTTTGCTAAGGCATTTGTCAAGTCATGTTTAACCATTGTCTGCACCCCAATCCGGTACATATAGATATCCAGAATAAAGCGCTGCACCTGTGATCCTATCCAGTGCCCCCGCCAGCTTGGAACTCAAAAGAAATTCAAGGAAAGAAAATTTCTTTTTCTCGGCATAAATAACCGACGGCTCTCCCTTAATACCACCCAGTTTGGCCGCAAGTGCGATGGCATCCTCCATGTTCCCAAGGCTGTCCAGTAAGCCAAGTTTCTTGGCCTGTTGTCCAGATAAGATCCGACCGTCGGCAATAGCCTGCACCTGTTCCTCAGACATTTTTCTCCCCTCAGCCACGGCCGCCACAAACTGCTGGTGGACATTGTCGATAAAGTCTACCAATAGCTTTCTCTCTTTGGGCGTCATCTTGCGCAATGGAGAGCCCACATCCTTGTATTCCCCACTCTTTACAACAAAGGCCGAAATTCCAATTTTCTTAAACAGCTCTTCCACATTGGCAAATTCCATAATCACGCCAATACTACCCGTAATGGTGCCAGGATTTGCCATGATATGATCGGCCGCTGCAGCCACATAGTACCCACCTGAGGTGGCTATGGCACCCATCGAGGCAACGACCTTTTTGAGGGGGGTTGTTTTCTTGACCTCGGCATAAATCTCTTGGGAGGGCCCAACCCCGCCTCCGGGTGAATCGATTCTCAGGACAATGGCCTTAACGTCTTTATTCTTGCGGAATTTCTTGAGCTGCAAAACAATAGCCTTGGGATCAGCAATAACGCCCTTAATTTCTATGACCCCAACCTTTTCACCAAATTCAAAGGCAGGCTCCCTGTTGCCGAGAAAAAAAAGGGCTGCCACGCTGATAATCACGACCGCTCCAATCGCCCAGATGACTAATACGGAAAACAAAATGGGGTGTCTTCTAATAAACATGGTCATTGGTCACTAGTCATTGGTCATTCATCAATCGTCATTCATCAATCATCAATCGTCAATTTTGGTTTCGTCTTCCCTGCTGACTTCCGGGGCGCCTTCTACCTCGGGCCCCTCGGTTTTGTCAGCAGACGTTTCTGAAGGCTGTTCAGTCGGCTCCTGATTACTTTCCTTCTCTTTCAGGTTTTCTTTTAGAAGCTCCCCTAAACTCGATGGAGATCCTTTGTAAGAGTTCAAATAATTGACGACGATGTCATGTTCCTCATCTAATTCAAGCTGTTTGATCGAAAGGCCAATGCGTCGCTCTTTGGCGTTTAGATTGATCACCTTGGCCGAAACAATATCTCCAACTTGAAATTTGCCCACAGGTGTCTTCAGCTTCTCTGTGCTCGCTTCTGAAACATGGACCAGCCCTTCAATTCCTTCTTCCAGTTCAACAAAAAGGCCAAAATCTGTGACATTCGTGATGGTGCCCGTAATCTTGCTCCCTACTTCATATCGTTCCCGGACCGTTTCCCACGGATCTTTCTGGAGTTGTTTGATCCCGAGAGAAAATCGTTCGTTTTCTTTTTCAATATTAAGAACAATCGCCCGAACGATGTCGCCCTTTTTATACAGTTCAGATGGGTGCTTTATACGTTTCGTCCATGATATGTCAGAGATGTGCACCAAGCCATCAATCCCCTCGTCAATCCCAATAAATAAACCAAAATCCGTAATGTTTTTGATCTTGCCTTCAATCGTCGTCCCTGGTGGATATTTCTCACTAACAACATCCCACGGATTCGGCACGACCTGCTTCATCCCTAAGGATATTCTCCTGTTCTCGGCCGAAATGTTTAAGACAACAGACTCCACGGTTTCCCCGATCGACAACACTTTAGAGGGATGACGAATTTTTTTCGTCCATGACATCTCCGAAACGTGAATAAGTCCCTCTACGCCTTTTTCCAGCTCAATAAAGGCACCATAATCAGTGAAACTCACGATTTTGCCTGTAACATGGGAACCTATGGGATATTTTTCTTCAGCGGTCATCCAGGGGTCTGGCACAAGCTGCTTTAAGCCTAGCGAAACCCGTTCCCGGTCGAGGTCGAGATGCAGGACCTTTACAGTCACCTCGTCTCCCAACGAAAACATCTCAGATGGGTGACTGATCCGCCCCCAGCACATATCTGTAATATGAAGTAAGCCATCAATGCCGCCCAGATCAATAAAAACGCCATATTCAGTGATATTCTTTACCACACCCTTTATGACTTTGCCTTCGTGGATCGTTGCAAGGGTCTCGGCGCGCTTTAACTCACGTTCCTTTTCAAGAATTGCGCGTCTGGACAAAACAATGTTTCTTCGCTTTTGATTATATTTTAGGACCTTGAATTCAAAGCTTTTGCCTACCATCTGATCTAAGTCGCGGACAGGTCGAAGAGCCACCTGAGAACCAGGCAAAAAAGCAGGGACTCCAATATCAACCGAGAGCCCACCTTTAACACGGTTGGTTATAACGCCCCTGACTACATCATCTTCCTCATAGGCCCTCTTAATATCTTCCCAAACCTTAAGTTTTGAGGCCTTTTCTTTGGAAAGCAAAACGACTCCATCGTCTTCTTCCCAGCGTTCAACCATCACATCAATCGTATCGCCCACCTTGACACTGATCGTCCCATCTGGCCCGGTGACTTCGGCAATAGGCACCTGTCCTTCAGACTTGTAGCCAATATCCACCAACACAAATTCCTTATCGATCTGAACGATTCTGCCCTGTACGACCTCACCTTCCTCAACGCGCTTGAAGCTCTCTTCATACATCTCCATGAGGACTTCTTTGCCACCTTCTGTTGCCTCAACACCTCTCTCGGTTGGTTCGAACTCTGGTTGCCCACTATCGCTTGAGTTTTCTTCGATATCTGCCAATTTGTCCTTTGGGGGGACTTGCGATGTTTCGACCTTGTGATCCTGGTCGGACTTTTCATCATCATGCTGTAGCTGTTCTTCTGGTTGTTCGGTTACATTGTTCTTGTCCTGTTCCATTAAAAATTTACTCCCTTCTGTTCTTTGTTAACCACCACCTGGGCCGTTTGCCAGTATTAGTATAAAAATGTCTATATAACAAGCATCTGTGCAAAAAACAACCTTTATTTCGTTCGCTTCTCAATGTGGCGGAGCAACACCTCAACGACCTGTTCAATTTCTAAGTCCGTAGAATCGATTCTGATCGCATCGGGGGCGGGTTTTAGCGGAGCCAAGGCACGGCTGGAGTCATCCTCATCCCTTTTCTTCATGGCTTCCCGAACCTCGGCCAAGCTGGTTGCTGCATGCTTTTCAGCTAGTTCCTTGTATCGTCTCAAGGCACGTGTTTCAGGGTCGGCATCCAGGTAAAACTTGATATCAGCCTCGGGAAATACCACTGTCCCCATGTCACGTCCTTCAAACACCACACCTCCCCCTTTTCCCATCTTCCGCTGAACATCCAAAAGGTATGTCCTCACGACGGGCCTTGCCGATACTGCAGATGCAAGCATGGAAATCTCTGGCGTTCGTATACGCGCTGTGATGTCATGCCCATTTGCATACAATCTCGGACCCTTGGAGGTGTTTTGGAATTTGAGTATAAGGTGCCTGCAAATTTCAGCCAGCCTCGTATCATCATCGGCTGCACATCCTTCGGTAAGGGCGGCCAGCGCCACGGCTCGGTATAAAGCACCCGTGTCAACATATGTATAACCTATCCGCTCGGACAGCCGACGACTCACCGTGCTTTTGCCCGCTCCGGACGGGCCGTCTATTGTGATCAAGAGGGGCTTCATTCAGGTTATCACTTTTCCTTAAGGCTGAGGCTTAACTTCATTAAATTTAAATATCGAAATCCGAAACAAACCTGAATTCAGTAACTTGTAAAATTTCTAAGATACTAGATGATCTTTCTCAGGGCTTCAACAAAACGCCTGTTTTCTTCAGGAAGCCCCACATTCACCCGAATATAGTTTGGATAGCCATAAGCAGTCATGGGACGGATAATCACACCGCAGTGAAGCATCTTTTCAAAGACGATCTTTGCGTCCTGTTCCAGGTCTATGAGAAAAAAATTGGTCTGGGTTGGAAAGTATCGAAGCCCCATCTTCTCTACTTCCCCATATAAAAAATCAAGACCCTGATGAACAGTGCTTATGGTCTTCTTGAGAAAAGCATCATCATCCAAGGCAGCCAATGCCCCGACCTGTGCCAGGAGATTGGTATTAAAGGGTTGCCTGACCCGGTGCACAAGATCTGCCAGGCTTTCCTTCATCACCCCATACCCTATCCGAAGGCCGGCCAGTCCGTAAGCCTTTGAAAAAGTCCGAAGGGTCACCACGGTGTTGTTACCGTCCAGATAATCAAGGCTGATTGGGCAGGTTCTGTCTCGCACGAACTCAATGTAAGCTTCGTCCACCACAACGATTACGTCTGGCGGAACCTGCTGCAAAAACGATTCAAAGTCATCCCTCGACACGATGGTTCCGGTCGGGTTGTTAGGATTATTAACAAAGATCATACGCGTTTTTGGCGAGATACCCTCTGCCATACCCTTCAGATCAAGTATCCGTTCCTTAAGGGGGACCTTGACAGATTGCCCCCCCACTGTCTTTACCATGATTTCATACATCAAAAACGAGGGGTTCGGCATGATAACCTCATCCCCCTCACGAAGGAAGGTGCGCACCAAAAGCTCAATGATCTCATTGGAACCATTTCCAACGACAATTTGGCCAACAGGGACTTTCAGCTTGTCGGACAAGCGCTTCGTGAGGTAGTAGTTGCTTCCATCTGGATAGCGATGCAGATGATTCAGCGCCCCCGTGATCGCCTCCAATGCCTTTGGGGATGGGCCAATTGGGTTTTCATTGGATGCCAGCTTGATGGAACCGCTAATGCCATATTCGCGCTCCAACTCCTCAATCGGTTTTCCGGGCGGGTACGGTTTAAGCTTAGCAATATAGTCTGGTGCTTTCATAGAGATCCCCTTGTCCTGCTTGATCGTTTTTTTCTTTACAGTTTACAGAATAAAAGTGAACTAAAGTGCCTGCAACTGGTTTCAAAACCTCTTTTCGAGCCAATTTTGACCATACCCCCCTGCCCTGTTTGCGGTAGCTATATGGGGGTGGGCGTCGACCTTTACACATAGCCCGCTCTATATCTGAACAGTTCGTGTTAATCAACCCAATTTATTTTAAATAATGTGTTAACAGTAGGCATTACATGGTGCTTTACCCACGTAGCTCTCTAATGCATTTCTTGTTCCTGCCCTTGGATGACTTGTTACTAAGGGGAGCATCAAATCGTTTACATCTAGACAGGCTATTGCTCAAATCGACCTATTTTTGCCAGCGGCCCCTTGAACGATGATCCTTGCAAACACGCCGATAATACTATATATGTTGCTTAAATTATAATCGTTTACCGATCGGCAAACATCTAAACACCTTTCAAAATCCTAATGATGACAGGATGAAACCGATTCAAACCGGCATTGAAAGACTTCTTGCCACCTCCCCCCAAATACTCCAGGGAAAACGCCTTGGGCTCCTGGCAAACCCGGCTTCGGTCGCATGTCCAAAGAGGGATCAAAGATTTGAGCACACCCGCGTGCTCATTGCAGATCACTATCCAGGTCAACTCAAGGTGATCTTTAGCCCACAACATGGTTTTTTTGCTGAAAAACAAGACAATATGATTCCTTCCGAAGACTTGATCGACCCGGTTCTTGGCATTCCAATCTTCAGCCTTTATGGCCAAACCAGAATGCCCACCAAGGCCATGCTTGAACCCATCGATATTTTGATCGTTGATCTTCAGGATGTAGGCACGCGTGTGTATACCTATGTCTACACGATGGCCTTATGTCTGCAGGCTGCCCGCATACACGGGAAACAGGTCCTTGTCCTGGACCGTCCAAATCCGATCGGAGGAAACCGTATCGAAGGAAACTGTTTGAAACCCGAATATGCCTCTTTTGTGGGAATGTATCCTATTCCCATGCGTCATGGCCTCACCATTGGAGAACTGGCTCTTCTGTTCAATGACCACTTTGGTATCGACTGCGAACTCACTGTGATTTCCATGTCTGGGTGGAAACGTGAGATGTTTTTTCAGGATACAGGGCTGCCATGGATCGCCCCTTCCCCTAATCTGCCCACTCCCACCTCGGCTTTCGTCTATCCCGGACAGGTCCTTTGGGAAGGAACCAATGTGTCTGAAGGACGGGGGACCACGCAACCCTTTGAGATCTTCGGCGCCCCTTTCTTTGATCTAAATCGCCTTGAAACATGGCTTCAAAACCACAAGCTTTCGGGCGTTCATCTTCGCCCACTTGCCTTTGAACCGACATCAAACAAGTGGGAAAAAAGATTATGTCATGGTTTTCAGATTCACGTTCTCGAGCCCATGTCCTACCGGCCATACAGGACAACACTTACACTACTTCAGGCAGTGGTTTCAGTACATCCAGAGGCCTTTCAGTGGAAATTACCACCTTATGAATACGAGTTCGAGAAGCTTCCCTTTGACGTTATTACAGGAGACCCTGCAGTACGAAAGGCTGTGGAAGGCTTGGAGCCTCTGGAGGATCTGGAACAAACCTGGGCCGAAGAACTGAAATGCTTTGAGGAGATCCGGAGACCTTACCTGCTCTATGAATGACGATAGGTCATGTGAGTGGTCCGTCCCAAACTCTTTTTCTGAAAGGCTACAGGATATGAAGAATCAGGCCGGTTGGAAACGAATGATGTTCAAGGGCCAAAAGGTATGGCTTCATGTGGATGATGATCAACGCCCTGTTGTTCGCCATAATAAGGTTCTGATCAAATATCAACTTGATCAGGATTATGAATACTGGGTCCATGAGGGAGCGGTCGAGCCGATTGATCCCGCACGGTTAAAAAAGAAGGGCCTCAGGAAAAAGCCTGACCACGATTCTTCCTTGGCCAGAGAGCCGGAGCATGATTCATTCCCTGCAAAGACCATCGTGGCTTACACTGACGGGGCCTCTTCTGGAAACCCCGGCCCTGCAGGCATAGGCATTGTGCTGCGTTTTGGTTCCCACGAGAAGGAGATATCAAAACATATTGGAATCGCAACCAATAATATCGCTGAGCTAACGGCCATCAAAACTGCACTCAAGGCCATCCGTCCAACTCAAATACCTGTCCGGCTTTACACAGATAGCCAATACTGTTACGGCTTGTTGTCTCTCGGATGGAAACCCAAACGAAATGAGCAGCTGGTGGCAGCCATCAAGAAATTGACGGGACGATTTAGGGATTTAAAAATTCTCAAGGTTGAAGGCCATGCCGGGATTGAACTGAACGAGCGCGCCGACCGTCTGGCCCGAGACGCGATCACTGGCCGGGTTGGCAGCAAAGGCCAAAGCGCCTGAACATATGCCTGTTGACGTCGTTTAAAAACCAAAAGGCCCCGCTCTTACAGGTATGAGGCCTTTTGGTTTTTTTATATTTTTTTTTACCTTTTGAGTCCTGCGGGCAGGGAAGGTCCTTATTTCTTTGATTTCTTCTCTTCCTTTTCCGCTTTCAGTTCTTCAACCTCTTTCTTCAATTTTTCCACCTCTTGTTTATACTCATTAACCTCATCCTTATTGACAGGGCTACCAAATTCCTCTTCTTTGGACCTCCACGTGTCCTTCATTTCATCAAATCCCAGGTAGATTGCCAGTGCGCCGCCCGAGAGAAGTGCAAAAGGAATGGCACCCGCCAGTAGCTGCAAAAAGGGTTTCCACCATACTGCCAACCCGATAATTCCAAGGACCGCTGCGGCCGCCCCACCGATTAATGTCTTCATATTACACCATCCTCCTCTTTTATAAAGATTTAAATAAGTTCATCTTCTATCTAACAAATAAGTTTCCGTAACATAAGCCGAAGGGCAAATCAAGTACAAAAATATCCGTTAATTCCTTTTTCGGTCAAAAATGGATATCACCTTATGATTGACAGGGTCATCCTTTTTCCTAAGATCGTTTTCAGGTGGTAAACGCTTTCCTTCCGACGCCCGGAGCTGCCCCACCTCCTCCATCCTCATCCTGCGCTCGTTCATCGTGAAGGTTTCACCATTGATGTATTCTTCTCTAAGTATCCAGACCACTTCCGTCAAAGGGATTTGGAGGACAAGTAGCTTCACCTGATACCAATGCGGTTTTCGGTCAGCCGAGATGTCTTCGATCCGGGCAAAAAAAGCCGGCTGTTCTTCACAGTAAATTAGAACAACATCTCCGATGGTCGCCATAACCGTCCTTCTATACCACACTAGTTTCAAATTGACACAGAAAAAATTTGTGCTATCATTCCCGTACAATTAACAACAAATTTGTCCTGCATAACTATCTGTAATTCAAAAAACTCTTTTTCCGGCCATGGCCTCAAAACCATGGCCAATCTCATTATAAAGGCAACAAACTGTGCAACTGGCTCAAAAAATAAAAAGGAAAATCAGAAGTTGGATAGAAGCTGTCCTTCAGGGTCAGCATGATCATTATTCCTGCAATTTGCCGAAAGAGTCGGGTTTTTTGTCGTCCCTGATCCTGAAGTCATTGTTTTCCGATGTTTATATTAACCCTATCCAGACGAAACGCCTGAAAATCCTTTCCAAAAATGGTATCATCGTTTACGCGTCTAAGTACAAAAGCTCCTTTGAATATCTCTTTTATCACACCCGATATAAAGAAGAAGGGATACCTTTCCCAGAAATTGGCTTTGGATACAGGATCTTTATCTGGCAGAAGGTCTCCCGGCTTGTTCGCATCGCCCTCGCTCACGTAGATCATTTTCTCAGGTATAAGACTTTTCCAAATCCATACGGATCAGGCTTTTTCAAGCGCCAATTGGCAGCCGGATCTGCGGCCTTTCTTTCTCTGGTCGACCGAAAGGGGTTTTATCATCGACTTGTAAAGGCCAAACAGGACCCTTTAGAATACCTTATTGAACTCCAGCGCACGATCGATCGTCCGATTTACATTATTCCTCAGTGGCTCCTTTTCAGCAAAAGGCCCCACCGTATTCCTCCGAGTCTTGTTGATATTATCTTTGGCAGTGAGGAGAATCCGGGGCGCCTGCGACGATGGGCCATTGTTTTTCGCACACCACAAAAGGCCTTTGTAGAGATTTCCGATCCGGTCAACCTGAAGGATTTTCTTCAGGAGCCTGAAAACCAGGATCGAGACCTTGAACAGCTCTCATTTACGCTTCGCAACAGGCTTCTGGATCAAATGAATCGTCACCGTCAGAGCATCACAGGGCCGGTCCTCAAGACGCGAGACGAGCTAAAAGAACTCGTACTGAGAAGTGAGCGATTCCAAGATTTTATGAAGCGGTATGATCGATCCCGCGATAAGAATAAGGATGTCAGCGAAATCTATAAAAAAGCCGATGCCTACCTAAATGAAATCGCAGCAGATTATAGTATTACCTTCATTCAGACGCTTTCTATCATCTTTGGATGGATATGGAAGACCATGTTTGACGGCATCACACTCGACATGGAGGGCTTAAACCGGGTGAAAAGTGCAGCCACAAAGGCCCCCCTTGTCTTTGTTCCTTGTCACAGGAGCCATTTTGATTACCTTATCCTTAACTATCTTTTGTTTACCAATAACATGCCCTGCCCGCATATGGCCGCGGGGCGCAACCTTGCCTTCTGGCCCATGGGAACCCTTTTTAGGAAGAGCGGGGCCTTTTTCATTAAACGGACTTTTCATGGGGCAAAACTGTATACAGCCATCTTTTCAGGATACGTGCACATGTTAATTGAGCAAGGTTTCAATATCGAGTTCTTTATTGAGGGGGGGCGGAGTCGAACCGGGAAAATGGTTCTTCCGAAAACAGGCTTGATTTCTATCCTACTGGATGCATACAAAAATGGGGCCTGTCAGGATTTGATGTTTGTGCCTGTCTATATTGGATATGACCGCCTTCTAGAAGAAAGTGCGATTTTAAAAGAATTGGAAGGCGCCCGAAAGAAACAGGAAAGCTTCTGGCAACTGATTCGGGCTCGAAAAGTTTTGAAAAAGCAATACGGCCGCATATATGTGCAATTTGATCAGCCAATTTCACTCAAAGCTTTGGTGTCAAGATCCAACCAATCATTGAAAGATATGGAACCGGCTGAATATCAGGCCCTGGGCCGCAACCTGTCTTATCGGATCATCAATGCCATCAATCATATCTCGGTGGTCACGGCCCAGGCACTCACAGCCTCTGCTATCTTGAATTACCCCAAGCGGCGTTTCAGCCAAAAAGAGCTTATGGTTTATGTGGAGACTTACTTAAGCTATTTGCTTTCTCAAAAGGTTCGCTTGTCAGAAAACCTTGACGACCCTTACCATGGCGTCGAGAATGTGTTGGCCAAGTATAATGATCAAAAGTTTATCGCCAGACAAAGAGCCAAAGGGGAAAATGATGCAGCCACAGATGAAAAATGGTATCTGGTCTGGGATAACAAACGCCTAAATCTTGAATATTACAAGAATAACTGCATTCATTTTTTTATCCCGGCTGCATATACGGCATTAGCTATCCTCTCCTATGACGCGTTTCAATTCTCGGCATCGGCCTTGCATTCGGATTACAACTTCTTACAAGATTTCTTTAAATATGAGTTCGCCTATGATGTAGATAAGACTCCCGAATATATGGTCAGAAAAACCCTTAAGGCCTTTATTGATGACGCCGTACTCATGCCTCATCCTACTTTGCCTGATACTTACAATATTACCGCTGCAGGTTTCCGAAAGCTATTGTATTTTGCAAGTTTTCTCAAGACCTATTTTGAAGCATACTGGGTGGTGCTCAAGGTACTGAAGGCATATAATCGGCGAGATCTGGTCAAAAAAGAGCGTATAAAAAAGATCCGGGCATTGGGCAATCAGTTATACAAGCAACGAGAAATCGAAAGGAGAGAAGCCCTTTCTCAAGTCAATTACGAGAATGCCCTGACATTTTTCAATTTCAAAGGGATCAGGGGAGCAGAAAATAAAGAAGGGATTGAGTTTTATACCCAGGTCATCCAAAAATACTTGAATTGTTTCATGGTGCAAAAATAAATGATGCAAGATGCTGGACACCGGATGAGAGAAATCGTAGTCGGATAACAAGGAACGAGTGTATTCTTATTGATCCCGAGGTTTTGTCACAACGATCAGATGGTGAGATAAAAGCTTTTTCGCGACCCGCAATACGTCTCCCGCACTCACAGCCTGAATGAGGCCAGCATACTTCTCGTCATAATCATAGCCCAACCCTAAGATCTCGTTAACAGCGGCACTTGACGCTTGAGATGCAATTCTTTCCAGACCGATTTCATGTGTGGTAATGCACATGTTCTTGGCCCGTTCCAAGGTTGCGGGATCCACCTCCACATTTTGAATCTGAGCCATCTTATCAAGAACAATTTTGAGGACCTCTTCACAATTGTCAAGGGTGGTCTGGGCGATGATCCCAAAATACCCGCCATCGATCCCAAAGGCGGGATAGGCATGCACATAATAGACCAAATTCTTGTCCCCGCCTCTTAAGGCGTCATGCAGCCACCCGCTGGGATATTGGATTCCTGAAACAATGGCGTCCAGCACATTCACCGCGGGGCGGTCATGGTCGGCAAGCGTCAGGCCATTATACCCAACCAAAATGGCCGCCGAGGTCTTTTCGTTGAATATCTCAAAAGTTTCGTCTTGCACAATATTTTGAGTTTCCATCTCAATGATCGGCTGTTCCAAAATACCGGGCTGAAAATCTTCAAAGGCCTTTTCAACCATGGAAGCCACTGACTCGGGGTCAATATCTCCAAATATGGCCAAAACAGCATTGTTCGGCATCATGATTGCTTCATAAAAATCTCTTATGTCTTTGACAGAAAGGCTCTCTACGGCTTTGGCCGAGCCAATGATATCATTCCGATAAGGATGCTTGCGGTAATAATGCCGCTTGAAGAGTCGGGTAATCTCTGTCATCCAGTGCTCATCGAGTCTTTGGATGGCCATGAGCGTCTCCCTGCGCTGCTTTTCGATTTCACTTTCTGGAAAAGTGGGGTGGAGAACCACATCGGAAAGCAGGTCCAGGGCCGTATCAAGGTGTTCTTTTAGAACTGAAACAGAGACGCTGACCACGTTGTGTCCAGAGCTCGATCGGATCGATCCCCCCAGATCTTCGATGGCCTTTGCGATCTGGCTCTTGGATCGGTTTTTCGTCCCCTTGGTGAGAAGGGATGCCATAAAATGAGAAAGCCCGGGTTTATCGACTGGCTCGAACCGAAGCCCCCCTTTTACCATGAACTTTAAGGCAACAATGGGTGCGGCTGTATTCCTTTTCAGCAGGAGGGTCATCTGATTTGGCAGTATGATTTTATGAACCTTTTCTTGTGAGTCATCAACTGCCAGCGGTATCTCCTGGGTTTTCGAAGCTACCTCAGGCGGTTTGATGACCGCAAGGGTCATCTGATCCTTTTTAAAGTATTTCTTGGCTGCCCGCATCATGTCTTCAGGGGTAACCCCCTGGATCTTTGATACGTAGTTTTCGCTGAAATAAGGATCACCCGTGGCCACCCAATCCGAGGCAAGCTGGCTAGCCTGGCTTTGTACAGACTCCTGGCCAAATATATGGTCCGCCACAATCTTGTTCTTTGCCCGTTTCAGAGCCTCTTGACTTACCGGATTTCTCTGAACGTCTGAGAGTTCTTCCCAGACGGCATCAATTGCTTTTGATAGATTTTCGTAGGCGAGATCCATTGAGATCAAAAACTGACCTTTTGCAAAAGCAGGGGTCCAGCTCCCAGCACTGATCGAAAGGACCAGGCCCTTTTGATCCCGAACTGTTTGATACAGTCTTGAGGTACGGCCATCACCCATGATAACGGCCAGTACATCAAGGGGATACAGGTCTGGATCGGTTAAGGCAACCGTTCGAAAGCCAAGTTGAGCCTGTGCGATCTTTGCCATTGGCAAGCTTTTTTCCACACTGCGCTGGGTGAGCTGGGGCGGTTCTGCCGGAAGAACACACGGGGGATTTACAGCCCTTTGCAGGGTTCCGGCAAGACCCAACACCGTTCCAAGTGCTTCCTCTTTATCCACATCACCAGCCACTGAAACGACCATATCCTCTGGCGTATACCATCGACGATAATGCGCGATAAGGTCTTCTTTGTTCATTTTAAGAAAGATGTCTTTTTCGCCAATAACGGGATATCGGATAGGATGCTTGCGATATGCTGTCTTCATAAATAAGTACCAAAGTTGGCGGGAAGGGTCGTTTTCGCCCATCTGAAATTCCTGGAGAATCACCCCCTTTTCTCTCTGATATTCGGTTTCATCAAATTGACAGTCGGTCACATAGGCCAAAAGCAGAGACAGGGCCTCTTTGTAATATTCGCGCGTGGTATTGATAAAATATCCGGTATGGTCATAACTCGTATAGGCGTTGGTGACCCCACCTATGGCCTGAAGACGCGCCTTGATCTGTGTCTCAGTGAGCTTTGAAGTTGTGCCGCCCGATACCACATGCTCCAGGTAGTGAGAAAGCCCGCCTCCCATCCTTTCCCCTTCATAGATCGATCCAGTCTTGACCAATACCTGAGACGAAACCACTTTTGATCCATGAGACTCACGAATCAAAACGGTGAGCCCATTTTTTAATATCACAAACAGGTCATTGGGTTTGGAGGGGATGATGTGATCGATCCAGGGGCTGTTAAAGACATCAATGCTGCCTTGAGCTGGATCACCTGGATCTGTTTCCGCATTTACATAACCGTGGGAAAGGGAAACGAGGCAGAGTACTGTTAACAAAAAGACAACATCCAGACTTTTTAACCAAGGTCTACAATCAATCATAAGTCCTCCGTGAGCAAATATCTTACTCCAGCTCTTTTTCTTCGTCAAAGGTTAATGTTTATCTTCTCGCGTCCGGGGAGCAAACCGGTCAAAGAGGTTTTTCCAGCAGAAGAGCAAATGATTCCTTGCTCGATAACAGGATTGTCCTTGTGTAAGCGTCACAGATAGCAATAGCTTGGATATTGGTTTTGAGTAGACCAGCCTTTTCCCAAAATTAAAATATAAAAAATGATTCTGGGAGGGTCAAGAACAATAGAAATCCTATTAATTTTGCATATAGCTATCTTACAAAAATAGATTAGAATAACCACACCCACGACCCGATACATCAGAAAAAATATGTGGACTAATTATGTTGACATCAGTAAATTGATAGATTATTGTCAAAAATTTATTTTGGAGGCACACATCCAAATTCAAATTATTAAGGCCATAGATCAGATGCAGCAAGAGGCAAAGCGCTTGCTGCAAACCGGCAAGGCCATTGCTTTTGTTCCCACCATGGGTTACTTGCATGAGGGTCATCTGGCCCTCATGCGTGAGGGACGAAAACATGGAGACACCCTGATCATAAGCATCTTTGTCAACCCAACGCAGTTTGGCCCTGCAGAAGACTTTCAGGCCTACCCCAGAGATTTGGACCGGGATGTCCGTCTGGCCGAGTCTGTGGGGGTTGATATCATCTTTGCCCCTGAGGCCGACGCCATCTATGACAAAGCATACCAGACCTATGTTGATCTGGAGATACTGCCTCTGCACCTTTGCGGCCCGTTGAGGCCACGCCATTTTCGCGGTGTGGCCACAGTGGTGACCAAGCTCTTTAACATAGTTAAGCCTCAGGCAGCCATTTTTGGGGAAAAGGACTATCAGCAGCTGGTTATTATCCGACGCATGGTGCGCGATCTGAATTTTGATATAAGGATCATCGGGGTCCCGATTGTGCGGGAACCCGACGGTCTGGCCATGAGTTCCCGAAACACCTATTTGTCTGAAGATGAAAGGCGTTCTGCCCTATCCCTCTTTCAGGCCCTTCAACAGGCCCAGAAAAGTCTGGCACAGGGGATGAGAGATGCCAGGCAACTCATCTCTGAGGCGTCAGAGATGATCCGGTCCTATCCTTATACCAAAATCGATTATGTGGCTCTGTGCGACCCGGAAACCCTTGAAGACGTGGACCGGGTTGAAGGACCAACCCTGATGGCCCTGGCCGTATGGGTGGGTAAAACGCGTTTAATAGATAATGCGATTTTAAAGCCGTAAAGCTCGTTTTTCGGCTCACGATGACACGATACGACTGGAGTTTCATATGATTCGTACCTTTCTGAAATCAAAGATTCACCGGGCCACGGTGACCGATGTAAACCTAAACTATGAGGGGAGCTTGGGCATCGATGCTGACCTGATGAAAGCAGCAAACATACTACCTTATGAGTTGGTTCAAGTATACAACATTAACAACGGTGAGCGATTCGAGACCTATGCCATACAGGAAGCTGCTGGTTCTGGGATCATCGCCCTCAAGGGGGCAGCCGCCCGAAAAGGCGCCCAGGGAGATTTGATTATTGTGACCTGTTATACCACCATCGACGACAGAAACCTGGGAGACTTTAAACCTTCGATCATCCTTTTAGATAAAAGCAACAAAATTAAGGAGGACGCATGAGCAAAAAGGACTACTTATTTACCTCAGAATCAGTGACAGAAGGACACCCCGATAAAGTGGCCGATCAGATATCGGATGCCATCTTAGACACCATCTTGGCGTGTGACCCAAAGGCTCGAGTCGCTTGTGAAACCCTTGTAACCACAGGCCTTGCCTTTATCTCTGGAGAGATCACCACGACCTGCTATGTGGACATGCCCCAGATTATTCGGGACACGATTCGCGACATCGGCTACAATTCTTCAAGCATGGGTTTTGACTGGAAAACCTGCGCCGTGATCACCAGCATTGATCAGCAGTCTGCTGACATTGCGCAAGGTGTAAACGGAAAAGGGCTTTTCAAGGAGCAGGGAGCCGGTGATCAGGGCCTGATGTTTGGGTATGCGTGCGATGAGACCCCTGAACTGATGCCCATGCCAATATGTTATGCCCACAAGCTGGCGATGCGCCTGGCAGAGGTGCGAAAGAACGGATCTCTTGATTTTCTTCGCCCGGACGGCAAGTCCCAGATTACCATTGAATATGAGAACGGCAGGCCCAAACGAGTGGAAACTGTTGTCATTGCAGCACAGCACAGACCGGATATCTCCCATTCAGAGTTAAAAGAGGCGATCGTCGAGGAGGTCATCAAGAAGATTGTTCCTAAGAAAATGATCGACGGCGACACCAAATATTTTATCAATACAACGGGACGTTTCGTGGTCGGAGGTCCAATGGGGGATACGGGCCTTACTGGCAGGAAGATCATTGTGGATACCTATGGTGGCCAGGGGAGTCACGGTGGGGGCTGTTTCTCGGGTAAAGATCCGTCCAAGGTGGACCGGAGCGCCTCTTACATGGCCAGACATATTGCAAAGAATATCGTAGCAGCCGGATTAGCCTCAAAATGCGAAGTCCAGCTGGCCTACTCCATTGGTGTGGCGCGGCCTGTTTCCGTGCTGGTTGATACCTACCGCACCGAGGTGATTCCCCGAAAGCGGATCTGCGAAATTGTCAATGAGGTATTTGACCTCAGACCCGCAGCGATCATTGAATATTTGGATCTCTTGCGGCCTATCTATAAAAAGACTGCCTGCTATGGACACTTTGGCCGAAACGATCCAGACTTTACATGGGAAAAGACCAATATGGTGGACGTGCTAATAGAAAAAGCAGGTATAAAGAAGCCCAAGAAAAAAGCGGTCCGGGCCAAAAACGGAAGTCTCAGCTGCAGTTAATCAGAAGGACCGGATAGCCGAATCAGGAGGAAAGGAAGGTTTGAATGGAATTTGACGTTAAGGATGTAAAACTGGCAAAACAGGGAAAACTTCGTATTGAGTGGGCCAAGCAGAGCATGTCGGTCTTAGAGCGGATTAAGGCCCGGTTTTTAAAAGAAAAACCTCTAAAGGGCGTCCGTCTTGGGGCCTGTCTTCACGTAACCACAGAGACGGCCGCTCTCATGCAGACGCTCAAGGCGGGTGGTGCCAAGCTGAGGCTGTGTGCTTCTAATCCCCTGAGCACACAGGACGATGTGGCCGCCTCTCTCGTAAAACATGACAAAATTCCGGTCTTCGCCATTAAAGGGGAAGGCAAAAAGAGCTATTACGACCATATCAATGCAGTGATTGACCTCAAGCCCATGTACACGATGGATGATGGGGCCGACCTGGTTTCGACGCTTCACTCAAAACGCAAGGAATTTTTGGACATTGTGCGGGGTGGTACTGAAGAAACCACCACGGGAATCATCCGTCTTAGAAGTATGGCGGCTGCAGGGGTGCTCAAATACCCCATCATCGCAGTCAATGACGCCAACACCAAACACCTCTTTGACAACCGATACGGCACTGGACAAAGTACCATAGATGGTATTATTCGGGCGACGAATCGCCTCCTTGCTGGCTCCCGCTTTGTCGTTTGTGGCTATGGCTGGTGCGGCCGGGGTGTGGCCATGCGGGCTCGAGGTATGGGCGCCAATGTGATTGTGACAGAGGTAGATCCATTAAGGGCACTTGAGGCCGTCATGGACGGTTTTTCGGTGATGCCTATCAAGGAGGCCGCTAAGATCGGTGACATATTTTGTACCCTGACCGGCGACATTAATGTGATTAGCAAGCCTCATTTCAAGATGATGAAGGATGGCGCAATCGTTTGTAATTCAGGGCACTTCAATGTAGAACTCGACCTCCCGGGGCTTGAAAGCATGGCCACGAGCAAACGACAAATCCGCCCCTTCACCATGGAATATGTCTTAAAAAACGGCAAGCGAATCAATGTGCTGGGGGATGGCCGTCTGATAAACCTTGCGGCTGCAGAGGGACATCCTTCCAGCGTCATGGATATGAGCTTTGCCAACCAGGCCCTTTGCCTCGAGTATATGGTAAAAAGGAAAAAACCGCTTCCTGTTGAGGTATACCCAGTACCGGCGGCGATTGATAAAATGATTGCCAAGGAGAAACTGGCAGCCATGAACATTACCATTGACACTCTCACGAGCGAACAGAAAAAATATCTGGCTTCGTGGGACATGGGAACTTAAGTGGAATAGAATGACATGAGCAGTTTGGTTCAAGGGATTGGTAAGCAAACGATCAATAGCCTTAACCACTTGCTCGATCTCTTTGCATTTACCAACCGTATCGCCGGTATCCTCTTCAAACGACATAAGATCGGCAGAAAGCTGTTCGTAAAAATCACCTTTGAGCAAATCTATTTTACAGCAATAGAGGCCCTGCCTATTGTACTTTTTATTGCCCTGATTACAGGGAGCATGATCATCATCCAGCTCACCAAGCAATTTGCAACAGTAGAGGGCAAATACATCCTGGGTGAGCTGATCGTCATTCTAGTGGTTCGGGAATTGGGACCACTATTTACCGCTCTGGTTGTTATCCTGCGTTCGGCTGTTGCACTTACCGTGGAAACAAGCTATATGACGGTCCATGGAGAGATGGATGCACTCGAGATGCAGGGCATCGATCCTGTTTACATTATATGTCTCCCGAGACTCATCGGCATTACAGTAGCCATATTATGTTTATTCTTCATCTTTGACATGGTAGCCATACTCGGCGGATATGGTGTTGCGTGGACCGTGACCGATATTCCAGTCGAAAATTTTCTGGAGGAGGTGGGCAGGGCCATATCTGGGATCGACATTACCGTTGGCCTTGTAAAGGCCTTGTTTTTTGGGCTCGCCATCACTGTCACATCCCTTTATCGGGGATTCCGAGTAAAGAAGGCCATCACTAAAATCCCCCCGGAAACTTCCAAATCAGCGATTGAATGTTTTTTATATTGTCTGTTCATAAACATTATCATTTCGGTTATCTTTTACCTCTAGCCCGTTATGAGCATGGCCCAAGAGTTAATCAGGCTCTCAAATTATACGCTTGAAGGATTTGATGGTGGAAACGGATTGGAAAACTTTAATCTTGTTTTGTCAAGAGGAAAGTCGTTTTCCATTGTCACCGATTCACCTGACGATGCCCACCTTCTTTTAAGGGGTATAGCGACGCTTGAGCCTCCAAAAAGGGGCCAATTCTTTTACAAAGGAAAGGAACTCGACTTTTCAGATTACAGAAGTCTGCTATCTTACAAGAAAAAGGTCGGTTACGTCGCATCAGATGCAACCCTGATCACCAATCGCTCCATCTATGATAACCTGATGCTGATGAGATACTATTTTGAAAATTCGACTTCCATTAAGATATCTGAAGAAGTCATGGACCTGTGCAGACGTTTTGGACTGGAAAAAAAGCTTGATCCCAAACCAAACCAACTCGATCCTGAGGAGAACAGGCTTTTTGTGATTATCCGAGAGCTCTCAAAGAATCCTGAAATCCTTTTAATTGAAAGGCCTAAAGATTTTCTGAGGATAAAGAGCTTTGAGACCCTGGAAAAGGTTCTCAGGGATTTGATCAGGAAGGATCTTGCGCTGATATTTTTTTCGATTGATAAGGCTTTCACAACCGAATTTTCTAACAGGCAAATATTCATTGACAAAGGAAGGTTGACCAGCTTTGTTTTTAGCCATACAGATTGAAGATTCCCTGCAACAAGCGGCAGGGAATGCACTCGCTTTTGCGGTTCATCGTTGAATCTGTTATACCTGCAGAGAAAAGCCGAGGCAAGAAGGCAATGAGAACAAGTTTTAACGCAAGAGAAAGAACCGTTGGCGCCTTTATGGTGATCATGGTTGCACTTCTTTTGAGTATTATTGTCATGATCGGTCGAGGAAAAGACTGGTTTGAAACGTATGTCACTTATTATACTGTCTTTGATGAAGCATACAACCTCAGTAAAAATGCGCGAGTAAAGCTTTATAAAGCTGACATAGGCAAGGTGAAAAGTGTCAGGCTCGAGGGTGATAAGGTCAAGGTAGAGCTGGCCATCTTAAAAGACTATGCACCCCGAATAAGAATGGACTCTGTAGCAACCGTTGAAAGCCCGACTTTCATAGGATCGGAATACGTATCTATCAAGCCCGGAACACCCGAGGCATCCCCCATCCCCGAAGACGGCACCATCCCATCAATAGCAAAAAAGTCATTGGCCGATTTTATGGCAGAGTTTGAGGTGGAAAAGACCGCCAAGATGATTATAAAGAGCATTCAAGCGATCTCAGAAATCGTAGAGCATATGCGGGACCCACAAGGGCCGCTTTACACTTCGCTGGACAGCATTGCCAAAACTCTGGCGCACATAGAAGTGATCACCCGCGAAATCAAAGAAGGAAAAGGCTCGGTAGGCAGACTCATACGCTCGGAGGAATTACTTCAAAAGATATATACACAACTCAACCATGTAAACAGAATCCTTACAAACGTGGAACAGGCCACAAGCACAGCCCATGATATTGCAAAAAATATTGGAGATGCGAGCGCAAAAGCCCCGGACATTATGGATAGCCTGAGAAAGAGTATGTATATAATCAACCAGGTGCTGAACAATATAGAAAAAGGAAGTCAAGATGTCCCCATCGTCACAAAATCAACGAAACACGGCATAAGAGAAATAAGAGATGGTGTGGAGGAGGTCGATAAGGTCGTACAATCTATTCAGAAGAATTTTCTTATAAAGCCCAACCTTCCTCCTGAGCCCAAAGGTGAAAACATCGATACAGGATTGAGAAGATGAAAAGGTCCAGTTTGGTGGTGATCATCGTTCTTTTGATGCTTGTTTTCGCCTGCACGGCAGGTAAGCCTGTAAAACGCATTCCGCGGCATCTGAGCGCAGGCGACAAGCAGATGACAAAGGGCCTTGAATGGTACCAGAAGGGCTGTTACAGAAAATCACTCGAGTATTTCTTCAGGGCTTATGAGCTTTTCTCTGCATCAGATGTGTTGGACGGGGCGGCCATGAGCCTGAACAATATTGGAACCATTTACAGGATAACGGGCAACTATGAGGAGGCAGTTTCATTCTTTGATGAATCCTACGCCATATATTCAGACTTGAATGACCAGGAAGGAATTGTAAGGGCCCTTTCAAATAAAGCAGCCACCTTTATTCATATGGATAAGCTGGACAGGGCTGAGCAGGTCATCGATGAGGCCCTGGACCTGCTGCCCAAAAAAAATAAGCGTCTGCTGGTTCCACTGCTCCAAAACAAGGGCGTTTTGTTGACCAAAAAGGGATTATACCAGGCCGCAGAAAAGGTCTTCAACAGTTGCCTGAACCAGTCCCACAGCCTTGACCCATTGGGTATGGCTTCGTTGCATTTTGCCTTTGGCAACCTGATGCTTAAGGCCGGCCGGCCAGAGAAGGCTGTGGCCTCTTTTGAAAAGGCCCTGTCTATTGACCGTAAGCTTGGTTTTTATAAGGGTATCGCAGATGATCTCTTCTTTATGGGTCTGGCATATATCAGGCAAGGCCACGACAAAGAGGCTGTAAAAGTGTGGAAACGAAGCGTCAAGATCTATGCCCTGATTGATCTGGCCAGGGAGGTGCATGAGACCATGAAGCATCTTACAGAGGCCGCGCAAAAGACAGGTGTTGACATTTCAGTCACAGAGGCCTTTGTCCAAAGGTGGCGCCAGGGAAGGCTATATGAAAGCCCGTGCAGGGATTAGATGCATTTCGGGCCGTCAGACAGGTTTTTTCCCGGTCTGGTAAGCCCTGAGGATACTTGCAGCCGCTTCCTCAATGGCCTTATCAGAGATATCCAAGATCCGCCAGCGGGGATTCTGTTGAAAAAACGCCTTACACCACTCGATCTCATCGGCTATCATGACAGGGTCCGCATACTTCGCATAGGGCGCAAGACCCAATTGCTTCAATCTCCCCTCTCTAAGCTTTACGAGATTCTCAACACTAATGATCAGGCCAAAGACCTTTCGCTGATCTACCTGAAATAGCTCTTCTGGGGCGGCCATGTCTGGATGAAGGGGGACATTGGCAACCTTCCATCCCTTGTTGGCAAGATAGGTCGACAGGGGGGTCTTGCCTGTTCGAGAAAGACCCACCAGGACCAGGTCGGCAAGCTTCAGACCCTGGGGCATCTTTCCATCGTCATGTTTGACCGCAAAGTTAATCCCCTCGATTCGTCGGTAGTAGTCTTCGTCCAGAATGTACTGTCGTCCGGGAATCGCCATTGGTTTTTCCTTCAAAAAGATGGACAGCTGGACAATGAAATCACCAATGACATCAATCGCCTTGATTCCCCGGCGCTCGGCCTCCTGTATCAAGAAATCCCTTAAAGGCGGCCGGATCACGCTGAAGGCCACCAGGGCCTTATCCTGTGCCGCCTTCTTTGCAATATCCCGGATCTGTTGTTTGTCCCTTATCTGGAAAAACGTCTTGACCTTAACCTTCTCGCGGCTAAACTGCGCCAATGATGCCCTGGCAATCTTGCTGATGGTCTCTCCGGTCATCTCTCCAACCAGGTAAATGGTCTTGGACCTAGAAGAAGGTCTTTTGGGTGTGCCCTCTTTCCTTTTCATGGGTTGTTCCACAGAAAAAAGGTGGTATTTCCCCTGCCGGTCAATTGCCCTCCTGGGTATTCAGAGGCAAGGGATTTAACGATTAAATCAGCTGAAACCGCCTTTGACAGCCGGACCATATAAGGTACCAACTCCAATGGTGGCCTAAGAGCATAGATAAGATGGACCCCGGCGTATAAAGACGGATTCGGCTGGGTGATATCGTCAACCACGACCTTGAGTCCGTCGTGCAAAAACGGCTTAATATCGGTAGCAAAGATCCGAACGCCTCTATCCGCAAGGGCCAGGGCCACGTCAGGAAAATGGCCAATGCCAATCTCCGCAGCACGACCATATGCACCTGCAATATACTCTACCAGGCCCTTGCAGCTATTGCGCACGGCTCAATCCTCTAAAGATTTCCAGAAGAATACATCTTCCATGGGGGTTTTGGCGATTTTTGGTTTGGATACCATCCCCAGTGCCTTTTCCAATTGAATCTTTTGCTCTACTGCGGCCACACCTCGTCTGGATGCCACAACAGTATCAGGATTGACCGAAATGGAAGTGCAACCACATCGGATCATGAACTCAAGATAGTCCGGATAAACGCTTGGGGCCTGTCCGCAGATAGAGGTCGTCACGCCATATTTCTTACAGACCGAAATGGTGTACGCAATGGCTCGCAACACCCCCAGGTTCCTTTCATCATAGAGCTCCTGCACGGACGCATCGTTTCGGTCCACGCCAAGGACGAGCATGGTTAGATCGTTGGTGCCAAAGCTGACGCCGTCTATCCCTTCCCTGCAGAATTCCTCGATCATAAAGCAGGCACTGGGAACCTCCACCATGATCCAGAGTTGAAAATCACGATTGGCCCGAGGATCTAAGCCTTCCTCACGCATCACCTTGACCGTCTCCCTAAAGACTTCAAGGGTCCTGACAAAGGGAATCATGACCCAGATATTGGTGAAACCCATGGTTTCCCTGGCCTGTCTAATGGCTTGTAGCTCAAGCCTGAAGATGTCATCCTCTTTTATGTATCTGTATTGTCCCCGATAGCCGATCATGGGATTTGGGCCTACATGGTCCCGTTCATACTTTTCTCCACCGGGCAATTCGAGAAATTCGTCAGGCTTAAAATCAAGGAATCGATACACCACCGGACGTGGAAAGAACGCTTCGGCGACCTGGCTGACACCACGGGAAAACGTATCCACCATCACCTGATCTCCGCCCTCTTCCAAAAGGAGCCTCGGATGTTTCCCAATACTAAGCATCAGGTGTTCCGCTCTAAGGAGGCCAACGCCATCCGCATTGGTTTCCCGTGCCACTTTTTTGGCGATCTCGGGAATTGACAGATTGACATACACCTTGGTCGCTGTTATTGCCTGACTGGACAGATCTACAAGGGCCGACGGGGCTTTGCCTCCCTCTTCCTCAACAGCAGCTCCCTTAAAAACAAGACCTCTTTGGCCGTCTACTGTTACCACTTCACCGTCTTTCAGGATCTCTGTCGCATTTTCGCAGCCAACCATGCATGGAATCCCCAGTTCCCGGCTCACGATGGCGGCATGGCATGTCTTGCCGCCTAAGTTCGTCACCACTGCAGAGGCGATCTTCATGGCCGGGACCCAATCAGGTGTAGTCATCTCTGTGACTAGCACGTCCCCCTTCTCGAACTTGGATATATCCTTGATGTCTAACAGGACCTTTACCTTGCCTGATCCCTGACCAGGGCTCACACCCATGCCCCTCACAAGTATATCCTCTTCCATAAAATCCCCCTTCTTTTCTCTTTTCACTTCTCCCTCTTCCCCGTGAACGGTCTCAGGCCTTGCCTGAAGAATGAAGATCCGGCCCTCCTTGTCCACGGCCCATTCAATGTCCTGCGGGACGCCATAGTGATTCTCTATCTGCACGCCGTATTGTGCCAAGCGTAAAATGGCTTCATCACTCAGTGCTGGTTTGTCCTTCATGCTCTTGGGAACCGGGACCCATTTTGTGCTCCCTTTCTTATCGGACACGATTTGCTTTTCTTTCTTGAAGATCTGTTTGTCTATGATGCGAAAAGTCGCCTTTTCCACGACGTATTCGTCTGGTGTCACCTGACCGCTTACAATCGCTTCACCCAGGCCCCAAGAAGCATTGATAATCACTTTGTCTTTCTCGCCACTGACCGGCTCCAGCGTGAACATGACACCAGATGCTTCAGAAGAGACCATCTCCTGGACCGCTACGCTGATGAGTACCTCGTCGTGTGAAAACCCCTTTTCTTTTCGGTAGACAATGGCCCTCGGTGTAAAGAGAGAGCTCCAACACCGTTGGACACTCTTTAAAAGCGTTTTCTGGGTTACATTCAGGAAGGTATCCTGCTGGCCCGCAAAACTGGCGCCTGGTAGATCCTCAGCCGTTGCCGAAGACCGAACGGCCACGGCCACATGCTTCTTGCCGACCTGCTTACAAAGCGTCTGGTATGCCCCCAAAATCGCCTTTTCGATCTCCTTTGGCATTGGCAGGTCTTCCACCTGCTTCCTGATTTTTCGCGACACATCCTGCAGGGATTCCATGTCAGCCATATCCATACCAGAAAGGAAAGCATCAATTTTCTTTCCTACCCGCGTCTTTTTCAAGAAAACTTGGTATGCATAAGCCGAGACAGCAAAACCATTGGGTACAGGGACGCCAATCTGACCCAACAGTTCCCCCAGATTCGCACATTTACCACCCACAAGTGGAATGTCTTCCCGTCCCAGGTCCTTGAACCAGAGCACCAAATCGCTTTTTTTCATGGCTCCATCATCCCCTTTCCGCTATTTGCGAATCGTTTCTGGTTGATACCTGATATCTGATAACCGATGCCTGATATCTTGTAGCATGAATATTCTGACCACGATCGGGCATCCTATACAACCTCATTGGCAATTTCCTCTATAGACTTATTTGTTACGTCTATGACCTTCAGGTCCTTTATCTGTCTGAATATCGCTTGACTATATTCCAGTTCCTTTTTAATAGACACGATATCTGTGTAATCGGTTGTTTCTACGTATTTGAGCCTCTGTTGTCTTATAAAGGCAAGTTTTTCCGGAGTGATCGTAAAACCTACTTTTCGTCTCTTCAGGGTAAAGATCTTCTTTGGCGGCTGTACGTTTAGAATAATAGGCACGTTAGCAACTTTTAGATTATTGTTGCACGAGATATAAAGACTCGTCGGTGTCTTTGAAGTTCGAGAAACGCCAAGTATGATAAGGTCTGCCTTCCCTAGGGTCTGTATCCCCTGCCCGTCGTCATGTTTCAGCGTGAAGTCAATGGACTCGGCAAGACGGATTGACTCTTCTCCTATTCCCTTCAACAGCCCGGGTCGAAAGGCAGGTATCATATTCCAGAGTCTTCCCATCCGTTCCAGAAGCCGGCCAAGAAGATCGATGGTGTGGACATTTTTTTTTCTTTTTTCTGTGCGAACCCATGTGCGGAGTTCTTGTGAAACCAGGGAGTAAATAACGATCGCTTCAAGCTTCTCAGCCTTGGCCAGGATATTCTCTATCTGTTCTCTTGTCTTGATATAAGGAAATCTTTTAAAGGTCGGCTTTATCTGTTTGAATTGTACCAAGACCGCGCTGATCACCCTCTCTGCCGTAATGCCTGTGGCATCAGAGACAATGAAGACATGTACCTTTCTTTTAGGCGGGCTCATAGAATCGCGAACCTTGCAGGCCGAAAAGGACTTCAGCAATCCTTGCGAGTGTGACCATTTACCAACAGAACGCGAAAAAACGACGAAGCAACCAGTTTAAATAAACGATAAGGAGAGAATGATAAAATTCATTCTACCATAATGACAACGACTTCGCAACATTTTTGGAATAAATCTTTTCGAGCAGTTCAAACCATGTGGGTTTATTGCTACCCGGCCTGGAGATTGATTTCTTTTAAAAGCTTGATTTCCACCAACTTATATGTTATTATTATTTCTCTAGAGGCACCATATCAAGCCAGATTCAATTGACTTGCACAGCTTTTTACTAGCTTAAATTTTCGTAGAAAGGAGCGTCATTGATGAAAACCAGCCCTAAGTATGTCTATTTTTTCGGTGGTGGCAAGGCAGATGGCAATGCAACCATGAAAAATCTTCTCGGTGGCAAAGGGGCCAACATGGCTGAAATGGTTAAGCTCGGTATGCCCGTGCCGCCCGGATTCACGATTACCACAGAAGCGTGTAACGAGTTTTACAGACAGAAAAGAAAACTTCCTGCGGGCCTTAAAAAGGAAGTTGAGACCAACCTTGCCAGAGTCGAAAAATTAATGAAACAGAAATTTGGAGATCCACAAAACCCGCTCCTTTTTAGTGTCCGTTCTGGCGCCCGTGCTTCCATGCCTGGCATGATGGAAACAGTGCTTAACATCGGACTGACCTCTAAAACAATCCCCGGCCTGATCAAAAAAACGGGCAATCCCCGTTTTGTCTACGACGCCTACCGTCGTCTCATTGCCATGTACTCGGATGTGGTTATGGAAAAGGCCGTTGGCCTTGAACCTGAAGAAGGCCAGGGGATCAGATCCCAACTGGAAGCCCTGATAGATAAGGTTAAGGAAAAGAAGGGATATGAAACAGACCTGGACCTCACGGCAGAGGATTGGAAATCACTTACGGTTGAATTTAAAAAGACCGTGAAAAAGGTGCTTGGCAAGCCCTTTCCGGACGACCCCATGGAACAGTTTTGGGGGGCCATTATGGCTGTATTTCTCTCCTGGTTTGGCAAGCGTGCCGTGGCCTACCGCCGGATTGAAAAACTCCCTGATGATTGGGGAACGGCCGTGAATGTGCAAACCATGGTCTTTGGAAATATGGGAGATGATTGCGCAACAGGTGTCGCCTTCACCCGCAATCCAGCCACAGGTGATAACAATTTCTACGGAGAATGGCTGATCAACGCCCAGGGTGAAGATGTGGTGGCCGGTATCCGTACCCCGTTTGCGCTCAATGAGGTATCCAAGGTGGACACAAACCGCCACCTGCCAACGCTTCAACAAAAGATGCCCAAGATTTACAAGCAGCTCGACAAAATCAGGCGCAAGCTGGATACCCATTATAAGGACATGCAGGATATCGAGTTTACGATTCAACACGGCGTGCTTTACATGCTGCAGACCCGGGTCGGGAAACGGAACGGTCCTGCTGCGATTAAGATGGCCGTTGATATGGTGAAAGAAGGTCTCATCTCAAAGGAGACGGCTGTTGCCCGCGTAAGGCCAGACCAACTGGAAGAGCTTCTCCACCCCATGTTAGATTTCAAGGCAGAAAAAACAGCAACCAAGATTGGCGCCGGGCTTCCGGCCGGACCGGGCGGAGCCGTGGGCCAGATTGTCCTCACAGCAGACAAGGCCGAAGAGCTTGGAACCAAGGGTGAACAGGTGATCCTGGTTCGTGAAGAAACCTCGCCAGAGGATGTCCACGGTATGAAGCCTGCGCAGGCCATTTTAACTTCTAAGGGTGGTATGACGAGCCATGCCGCTTTAGTGGCAAGGGGTTGGGGCAAGTGTTGCATTGTCGGCTGCAGTAACATCACCAGTATTGATCTTAAGAAGAGAACCGTAAACTTCCGTGGCAAGATCTTGAAAGAAGGCGACTGGATCAGCATGAACGGGACCAAGGGGGTTGTATACGAAGGTAAACTGCCACTGGTGGCCACAGGTCCAGAGAAGAACACCAGCTACAAAAAGCTCATGACCTGGGCTGATCAAATACGACGCCTCAAGGTTCGCACCAACGCAGACACCCCTGAAGACGCCCAGACGGCCATTGCATTGGGCGCCGAGGGAATTGGTTTGACCAGAACCGAACACATGTTTTTTGGCGATCGAATCTGGGCCATGCGTGAAATGATTATGGCCGAAGACACAGCGGGCCGCGAAAAAGCCCTTGCCAAACTATTGCCCATGCAGCGCAAGGACTTCTACGGCATCTTCAAGGCCATGAAAGGCCGCCCTGTCACCATCAGGCTGCTGGATCCGCCTTTGCACGAGTTTGTCCCTCACGAAAAATCCACACAAAAAGAGATGGCCAACCACCTTGGCATTCCAGTCAAGGCTGTGGCTGCCAAGGCCGACTTTCTATCAGAGTTTAACCCCATGCTCGGCCACAGGGGTTGCCGATTGGGAATTACTCATCCTGAAATTACAGCCATGCAAGCCAGAGCCATCTTTGAGGCTGTAGTCAAGTGCCGCAAAAACAAGATCAGGGTCTCCCCGGAGATCATGGTCCCCCTGGTGGGAACCCTGGAGGAATTTAAAGATCAAAGGGAAATTATCGACAGCGTGGCCAAAGAGGTTATGAAAAAGACCGGTGTCAAGTTTAAATACATGGTGGGGACGATGATCGAGGTGCCCCGCGCGGCCCTGGTGGCCGATCAGATTGCCCAGGAGGCCGAATTCTTCTCATTTGGTACCAACGATCTGACCCAGATGACCTTTGGATATTCCCGCGACGATGCCGGTACCTTTCTCCCGGACTATGTGCAGAAAAAGATCCTGAAGGACGACCCGTTCCAGGCCATTGATCAGGGCGGTGTCGGGCAGCTGATGGAACTTGGTGTCCAGCGGGGTCGTTCCGTGCGCAAGGATCTCAAGATAGGCATCTGTGGGGAGCATGGCGGGGAACCGAGCTCGGTAATCTTCTGTCATCAGATTGGGCTGGATTATGTGAGTTGTTCTCCTTTCCGCGTGCCCATTGCGAGGCTGGCAGCGGCCCATGCGGTCCTGGCCGAAAAGGAGCAGAAAAAAAAGTGACCTGAGTTAGCACCCCTAAACGAAGCCTATGACCTGTGTGCCGGGGCTTTTGGGTCAAAGTACGAACTAATTGGAAGGTAAGGCCTTTCGCTTCACTTCGGCCTCCAATGCCTTTAGTCGCCTTGCATCTCATATAAAGTTAGACTTAAGAGTTTTCAAGGTGTGAGCCGAAAGCTTTAGATCATTTTAGGCACTTTAGGTCACTTTAGGCATTTCCACTCATGATCTATCTCGACCACAATGCAACCACGCCTGTAGCCCCTGAGGTGGTGGAGGCGATGAAACCTTACTGGGGTGACCAATTTGGAAATCCCAGCAGTGCTTACGCCTTAGGACGCTTTGCCAAAAAGGCCCTGGAAGAGGCCCGCGAACAGGTGGCCGAACTATTGGGTTGCCAGCCGAGCGAAATCGTGTTCACAAGCGGCGGCACTGAATCGAACAATATGGTCATCAAAGGGGTGGCCCACAGCCTGGCGCAAAAGGGTCGCCACATCATCACAACAGCGATCGAGCATCCAGCGATCACCAATCCGTGTCTCTTTCTGCTCTACCAGGGATATGACGTGACCTTCCTCCCTGTTGACGCATTCGGGCTGGTGGATCCTGCAGCCATCAAGGAGGCTATCCGACCAACCACCGTGTTGATTTCGGTCATGCATGCCAATAACGAAACCGGAACGATCCAGCCCATTTCTGAAATCGGCGCCCTGGCACGAGAGGCCGGTGTCCTGTTCCACACTGATGCAGCTCAATCCGTGGGTAAGATCCCCGCGCGCGTGTCAGACCTCCAGGTGGACTTCCTGTCTGTGGCCGGGCACAAGATGTATGCACCAAAAGGGATCGGCGCTCTCTTTATAAGAAACGGTTTAAAAATAGAGCCTTTTGTACACGGCGCAGGCCAAGAATCAGGCCGAAGGGCCGGCACAGAAAACGTGATGTTTGCCGTGGCCCTGGGAACAGCCTCGGCTCTGGCGGGTAAGCGCATGGAAGCAGACGCCGAACGCATACGCCGCTTGCGAGACCGACTTCATACCCTCCTTGGTCAAGACATCCCAGACCTTGTGCTAAACGGACACCCGGACGCCCGGCTTCCCAATACCCTGAATGTTTCTCTGCCTGGCGTTGACGGCGCAACCCTGCTTGATGCCATACCCGAGATCTGTGCCTCCACGGGCGCAGCATGCCATGACCATTCGGTGCGACTTTCCCATGTACTTGCCGCCATGCAGGTTCCCGAAGAAATCGGCCACTGTGCTATTCGGCTGACACTTGGCCGGGGAAACACGGAGGCACAAATCGATACTGCCGCAAAAATGATCATAGCGGCATATGATAATAGGAGCCAGAATAATGAAAAAAGTAAAACACCACACCGGTAAGCTCCTGGTGGAATCGTTAACCACAGACCAGATTGCCTCGCTTCTGGATGTCGTGTATACCACCGGAGATCTGAATCGGTATGCGGACAGGTTAAAAAAGGCCGACCCGGATATGGCCGAAACCGTAAGCAAAATTCTGAGAATGGACCATGACAAAAGCCGCAAACCTCCGGCTGTCCGGATTGCTTCTGATCAACGAACCATCGAGCACTGGAATGCATTATGGAGCCAGTGGGACACCCTGGTTTTGGATGTAGGAGATGAAGAGGGCAAATATGTCTTTCAGGAAGCGCACTGGGAACCGCCTTATTTTGACGGATCTGCCCTTGCGGATGACCTTGATCGGATAGCGGTTGACATGCTCGGCCTGATTGAGGACGTCTATGATCTGGTCGAAAATCCTGACCTGTTTTCTAACGCCCTGGACGAGATAAATTCAAACATTTCTTCGTACCCTGAATGGATGGGTGCAGAATATGGCGAGGGATGCACACTGGAGAAAAATGCCACGCTTTGTGTATTGAAATGGCTGTGGCTTTCGTCGCAAAAGGATGCATGTCCCGGCAAAGCTTTCCTGGATAAGGTTTATGAAATTCAAGACCGCTGCAACATGGTCGATCTGGATGAAAATGCCTGTGTTGATTTCTTTGCAAAACTTCCCGGTGAAGTTTGCCGTGAAATCTACGAGTGCTTCAAACATGATGACCACAGGGATGATCTGGACAACGTCTATTCAAGGTGGCACAGGATTAATCTTTTTTATGAGGAGCGATTCGATTCCGGCGCCTACCTTGAGACATGCCGCAAGCACCTTGCCCGGAACTGGCGGTACGGCCGGCCGCTGATTGATGATGCTCTTGATCAGGGCGATTATCAAAAGGCTGAATCATTGCTTGAAAAGACCTTTTCCAGTTACCTCGCCCGGCAAGACAAGGCAATTTGGCATCCGGAAAAATCCCTGCTCCTTGACGAGAGACATTACTACCATGAAGGTAATGAAGAAGATGTCTCTGGGTTACTGGAATCGTGGGCGAACGTATCGAGGAAGCTGGGTAATATAAAACGAAGGGCTGCATCAGAATTACAAAGTGTGATATTTCGTGCCCCCGAGGATTGGGCTGCGGTTATTGGTAAATACAAGAAACAGCGAAATTCCCAAGTGAAAAAGGCGATTGATCCGCTTTTTGCTCAATGGCAGACTGAAATGGCGGGGAGGAGCGTGTCGTATGTTATGGACGTCCCTGTTTTGTCTGACACATGGATACATTGGTTGATTGAAGCTGAACTCGATATAAGAGGGAAAAAGGCATGGTTCATGGAAAAACTCAACGCATGGCTGGCTCATTTAAGAAAGGACAGGAATGTTTTTGCAAAACAATGGCCGTGGCTTGCGCGATTGACAAAAGATTTGCCCGGAAGCAGCAAGATCAACAGGAAGCATCCGACCTTTTTCAAGATCGTCCTTCCGGAAGATTCCGGGGTGTCTTTGCTGGACAAGGCGCGTTGCAGCGGATTACGGAAAATGGATGCGGGTCGCTCTCTTTCAACTGCTTTGGATGTCTGGAAAAACCGATTACGCCATATCATTCCTGATCCCGCAAACGCCTATAAGTCTGATTATACCCGTCACGCACAATGGATGAAAGCGCTCTATGAGCTGAGTCAAGACGCGTATGACACTGTACTGGCGCGATGGCATAAAAAACATAAACGACGACGGAACCTGTGGCGGGATATGCAGAGTCACCGTTTACCGGTATGAACCCCGTAGTTGCATAAACCCCGATGTTGCCATTAACAGGGTGTTTTCTGAAATGCGTCAAGGTTTTTTGCAACATCGGGGTAAACCACGGAGGGGATCCGCCATTTTGCCTTTTCAGAAGCGGAATGCCTCCTTTTCTCCTCTGGCGTTCTGGAATACACCCTTAGGGGAATCCAGGAATTATGGAGCAAAATGGCCTCCCCACACGGTCTGTCAGTACCTGGGGATTACCCGAGTCCACTCGTTTTGCAACAACGGGGGGAATTTAGGTGTTCAGCCCCAATTTCCGCTGCCAATCGTATTCAGCGAACTAAAAATCTGCTGGGCTTTTGACTGCCAACCCGGGCTTATTTAAGACGTGAGTATAAATCATTGTGGTTGAAACATCCGAATGTCCCAAAAGCTCCTGTACCGTGCGGATATCATAGCCTGCTTCCAGCAGATGCGTTGCAAAGGAATGCCGCAGGGTATGGCAGGTCGCTCGCTTCGTCAGCCCCGCCTTTTTTGCGGCAGCTTTTACCGCCTTTTGAAGGGAACTTTCGTGAATGTGATGCCGCCGCACTTTTCGGCTTTGCGGATCCATGGACAGCTTGGAAGCAGGAAACACATACTGCCAGATCCATTCCCGGGCCGCATTGGGGTATTTTCGCTCTAATGCAGGCCATATATAAACCCCTGCAGAACCTGCTTCAATATCCTGCTTGTAAAGTCCTTTCACATATTTCAGTTGATCTTTTAAGAGGGGAGTAAATTTTTCCGGTAGAATGGTCACACGGTCTTTCTGCCCTTTTCCATCACGTACCAAGATCTGCTGCCGCTCAAAGTCAATGTCTTTTACCCTCAGCCTGACACATTCCATCAACCTCAATCCACTGCCGTACAAAAGCCCGGCCATTAAATGGGAAGTACCGTCCATGCACCCCAAGAGCCGCTGGACCTCACTTTGCGTCAAGACTTCCGGTAGCCTCTTTGAGTGTTTGGCCCGGACAAAATCTTCAAAACGACCGGGATCAGCTTTCAATACCTGACTGTAGAGAAAGACAATGGCATTCAGGGCCTGGTTCTGCGTAGCAGCTGAAACATTCCGGACCTGTGCCAGATAATCCAGAAAATCCTTTATGTCTTCAGGACCAATCTGATCCGGTTGCTTCAGCCCGTGGAAGGACAAAAATCGTCCCACCCAGCTTTTGTATGCTTGCTCGGTGCGAAGTGAATAATGCCGTGTCCTCAGCTCGGTTTGCAGTCGTTTGAAAAGCTGTGCATGTCTTGCGTACAGATCAGTTTTTGAAACAATATTGTCCAGAAAATGGAACTCTCCCTTGTTTTCCTCAACTTTTTGCCCTTTTTTCTTGACAGTTGATTTTTGAGATCTGAGGTTGAGTTTGAGAAAGTCACGGTATAGGAAAATAAGTGCGTCGCGAGCCTGTTCCACCTGCCACTGCTCTATCCCATCTTGGCGCTCGAGCTGGTTAAGAAAGCTGTGAACATCCTTTGATGAACGCGATCGAAGTGTCTTACCTTTTATTGAAAGCGCAAATTTTTGTGCCCACCGCACATACCATTCCGCGGTCTTTTCGGGTATTCCCGAGGCCATAACCGCATCGCGGTATGACAGCCAAAATTTATTGACATTATTTGGTTTTTGATCCATAATGCCTTCGGATTTCTTGATGACTGATCAAGCTTTGTTGTATTGAACAGACCCGCTACGCGGGGGAACCAATTTAGATGTTTTTTCGGGCTTTGACTAGCTATGGTGGAAGCGACAATGCAAGCAATATTCCTCCTCGGATATGCTGCATTTGAGCAGGCTCATTCCTTGCCGGAATTTGTTCGTGAAGCGGCCCACTGCATTATGGTATGCCGTACCTCAGCATTGGGAGGCCATATTCAATCTTGTCCTGACGGTCATTTTCACCGCATATGGTACAATTCGTGTAAACACCGCATGTGTCCGCTATGTGCTTTTCTTCAAGTTCAGCGCTGGCTTGTGAAACAAAAGGCGCGTATTGTGAGGTGTGATCACTACCATGTGATATTCACTATGCCCGAAAAACTTCGCTTTTTGTGGAAATCAAACACAACACTAATGACTCAAATTATGTTTGAGAGTGCTCGAGATACTCTGTTTGAATTGCTTGGTGATAAGGAATATCTTGGTGCTAAACCCGGAATCATTGCAACACTTCACACCTGGAGTAAGACCCTGCTATTACATCTTCATATACACTGTTTGGTAACAGGTGGGGGGTTAACGAAATTAGGAGAATGGATATCAGTTACAAATGGTTATTTACTTCCGTTTGCTGTGGCAAGAGATCTTTTTCGAGGTAAGGTCAAACATGCTCTAGAGAAAGCTTTAGAAAAAGGAGACCTGGTTCTGCCTCAAGGTATGCGGTCCCAGCAATTGAAAAACCTGTTGAACAAACTGGGTCGTAAGAAATGGAACGTGAAGATATGTGAAAAGTATTCACATGGAAATGGAGTACTCACGTATCTTGCGCGTTATCTTCGCGGTGGCCCCATCAGCAACAGCAGAATAATCAAGATTGAAGATGGGAAAGTGACGTTTAATTATGGCCGCGAAAAAGTGGAACTCATGACACTTTCGATTGGCGAATTCATAGAACGGTTTTTGCAACACATTCCTTTACCTAATTCTATACTCGTTCGCTCATATGGCATTTACGCACATACCAAAAAAGATGAACTTCAACGATGCCGTGAAATTCTGGGACAAGGCCCGCTGGGGGAGACTGAGTTCCTTGATTGGCAGAGTTGTTTTGAACACAGCGAAGATCATCCTGACCTGTGTCCTGTTTGCGGTAAACGTCTCATCTGCACTGGTGTATTGCCGCCAGACAGAGTGGGACGATGTTCAGCAGACCCACCACCAATAGAGGCGTCGTGCGTTAAGGCGGCATAAAACCCATATGCAACGTTTCAGAGCAACGTTGATGGAAGGTTATTGCAAAAATTCGGTCAAATTACTGTTTTTGGCTTTCACATGTACAAAACCCTCAGTCAAAGAGAGTTCAATTCCCCTTTGACACTTGCAATCAGGCGTACTACTTTGACAAAAACCTCATTTTGCAGTACAAGCTTTGGTTGAATCTCCATAGCACAGGCCCGTGCGTAAAATTTGCTCGGTTGCAGCGGCCCGCGGCTCTGTTCAACAAAGCGTTGAAGCTGACAACGGGGCTTGATAGATAAGTCGATCACGGTTGCCTTTGATGAACCGCATCGAAGATCGGGATTTATTTGCCCTTATCCCCGTCGCAGCTTAACTAATCGTTGGGCCTAATAATATAACAGGTCAGCCTTTCGAACGTAGATTCATGACCAAAGCTTCTGAACTCCGCGATATTTACGATGGGATATTCGGATGTAGAAAATGCCGAGACGTGGTTGAGAGCCTCCATCCTCGCGAAGTGATACCCGGAGCCTGTGATGCAGATTTAACGCTGATGGCCCAAGCTCCGTCGGAGAAAGGAGTCCGCTTGTCTGGAGTCCACTGGGTAGGCACAGACGGCCAGGTCCGAAGACCGGGCGGCACATTTTTGGACAAGTATCTTAAAACTGTTGGTTATTCGGTGGATCCTTCGAACAATCATAACCGGCGACCATACACCACGAACGTTCTCCACTGCTGGACTGGCCGTTTTGGAAAGCGCGATCGTAGGCCCTCCAAGGACGAGCTACGTAGGTGCAGACATTGGTGGGAGAAAGAATTGCAGATTGTGCAGCCGCGGGTCCTGGTGGTCCTTGGGAAGCCTGCCTCAGAAGCCTTTGCTTCGGTTTGCGGTATTGAAGCCAAATTTAAGGAGTTGTTACAGGACCAAGGGGAAGAAATGACTTTTGGGAACCTTACTGTGCGGAGATTCGTCCTTCCTCATCCGACTGCTCCCTACCCTGGGAAATCAGAGCTATATGAGCAGGTTTTCAGAAACGTCAGACGATTTTTAGAAGACTGACACTTCGCCCAACCATCGCGTGCACCGGATTGAGTATCGCTGCGCGCTACTCAACCGGTGACGCCCACGTTCGGCACCAATAATGAGATTGGATTTTGACAAATGAAGACCACACAATATTTTGATTATACGAGGAAACGTCCGGATCGTGCTCAGATCAATGAGGAATGGATAAAGGCCGTTATAGAGAACCCTGAAAAAG
>QMMN01000010.1 GCA_003647275.1 Deltaproteobacteria bacterium | reverse complement strand
TTTCGACAAGCATGAGTCAACCTCCGTTTCGGGTATTCTGGGAAACACCCTAACTAACGGATTTGGCTCATGCTTTCAAGTTTTAAGCCCCCTTTTTTGAGCACAGATTCTCATGAGGAGCCTTTTTTATTTGGTGTCCGTTGTCAATAGTCAGTTGTCCCTTCATTATCAGACACTTGAATGAGAGCAAGAAGAATCGCCTTTTATCTATTAGTGATAGGTTGGTGGATCGTCATCCCCCTTCTCTTTATAGCCGTCCATAACCTTGAAGCGAGACCGTTTCCTTTTAAGCCGCCATTCAAGATATCTTAGATAAATCAACCTGGGATCTAATAAATTCCTAAAATAGAGATAGCCAAAAAGAATCCCTCCAAGATGATACGCACCGTGAGGGTTGGCCTTTGCCAGAAAGGTCAAAAATGTAATAATAATTATTCCATAGCTTAAATACTTTGCTTTGATGGGTAAAATAAACATAAGCAGAATTGTCGCTTCTGGGCTTAACAACCCAAAAGTAACAATTAAGGATAAAAGGCTCGGCATCATACCCAAAAATGGGGCATTGAAACCTGCAACACCGCTAAAACCCAATCCACACAAGGCGCTTCCAAGTGCAGATGTATAAAAAAGGAGCAAAAATCGTTTGGGCCCAAAGGCATGTTCAACAGGTCCGGAAAAGAAATAAAATACAACGCAGCTAATTAAGAAACTAAAAGGTGAGTGAGGATTGTGGATAAAGGGATGGGTAAAAAGCTGCCAGACATGAAAGTTCCAGTGTTTAATAGGGTAAAGCTGGAGGGCTGAAACAACCGGAACTTTAAACCAGTGTTCAAAAAGGAGCTCGAACACGTAAATTGTGCCATAAATAAATAAAAGCCTTTTCCCAAGCAGTGTCACCTTGGATCCAAATCCATAGAACATTCTTATACGATCACGCCTCATTTTATGCCTCAAAAATGATTGCTTATCTAATAACTTATCAAACTTTTCGAGTTAGTGCATCCAGGCAAAGCCTTGCCAAAAACCCGACCATGCTCGATTTTGGTAAGCCGGATTTCAACCACCTGATGGTACAATTCGTCGGGCCCTTCTAAAAGGACAGGGATATAGTTTCTCGTTAGGCCCTTGAGAAATCCCGTAACCCTGTCCCGCCTTCCTTCAATCAAGACTTCAAGTGCCAAGCCGATGGCCTTTTCATAAAACTTCCTGCGCTTGGTCTCCCCGATGGCACGCACGTACTGGCATCTTTTCTTGATTGTCTCGGGTGGAACTTGGTTTGCCAGACCTTGGGCTGAGGTTCCCTTCTGCCTGGAAAAGGGAAAAACGTGTAGATAGGCAATTGGGAGTTGCTCAATGAGGCGGCATGTATTTTCAAAGGCCCTGTCAGTCTCTCCTGGAAACCCGACCAATACATCAACACCGATAGCTGCATCTGGCATCACATTCATGATGTGGTGAACCAAGTCCCTGTAAAATTTTGAAGTATAGGGCCGGTTCATGGACTTGAGCACCTCGTCGTCTCCGCTCTGTAAGGGGATATGGAGGTGCGGACAAATGTGCTTAGAGGTTGCCAACTGGTCAATGAGCGCTTCTGATAGCTCGGTCGGTTCAATAGAGCTCAGGCGCAACCGTTCAACCCCTTGGGGACCATCGATCAACTGCATGAGTCCGCACAGTGAGGTCGCCGGGGTGAGATCTTGACCATACCGGCCGCAGTTGATGCCGCAAAGCACGACTTCGGCGTACCCCTGCGCCTTGAGCTCCCTTATCCTCTTAACAACCACTTCCGGTCTCAGAGACCGGCTTCGCCCCCGGGCATACGGAATGATGCAGTAGGCACAAAAAGCATCGCAACCGTCCTGGATCTTTACAAAGGGGCGCGTTCGATTTCCAAACCTGGTGATCGGAAGATCCTGAAACGGGCAGGGGGCCGAAAGATCTTCAACAAGGATCATTGCAGGCCCGTGGTCCTTATTGGGGCTGGCCAGTCGTGCAATCCGGTCTTTGAAGGTATGGCCTACGACAAAATGTACGCCCGGCAGGGCACTGAAGACCTCGGGGGCTATCTGGGCATAGCAGCCCGTGACCACCATAAGGGCCCCTGGATGGGTGCGGATGGCCTTTCTTACGGCCTGCCTGGACTGCATGGCTGCTTTCCCGGTGACCGTGCAGGTATTGACAATACAAAGATTTGCCCTGGCCCCCTTGTCTATCAGGTGCCATCCTTGGTCCACCAACTGCTCGGAAATCGCTTCCGATTCATAGCGGTTTACCTTGCATCCCAGAGTGGTGATGGTAAAAGACTTCATGATATCATCTCTCTTAGGCGATCCACCCTCCGCCTAGAACCCGTTCGCCCTTATAGAAGACAGCGGCCTGCCCGGGCGTAATGGCATATTGTGCTTCGGAAAAACGGACCGTGGCCGTGGAGGGGCCAAGAGGCGTTAGGGTGGACGCTGCCTCTTGATGTCGATACCGGATACGGGTTTGGACCGATATGGGTTTGTCGGGCACTTTTGTCTCGATCCAATTGATGTCGGTCACCCTACACTCTGTGGCTGCCAGCTCGGATTTGGACCCGATGACCAGCCTATTTTGCTTATTGTCAAGACGGATGACATAGTAAGGCTCTGGTCCGGGAATGCCAATCCCCCTGCGCTGTCCGACGGTATAGGCATGGAGACCCTGGTGGTGTCCTATGATGTCCCCTCTGGTATTGACAATGGGTCCCGGCTTGGGGGGAACTTCCGCCAGGCTGGAAAGAAAGTCTTTATAACTGGGGTGGCGTACGAAGCATAGCTCCTGGCTTTCACTGTCCATAAAAGTCCCGAATCCCCATGCCTCGGCCATCTCCCTGACTTGTTTTTTCGTATAGGTTCCTAGGGGAAACAAGACCCGGCTTAACTGTTTCTGGCTCAGGCGGGCCAGGAAGTAGGACTGGTCTTTGGCCCGATCCACGCCCTTTAGCAGGCAAAACCGCCCGTTGGGTTCCTGGCGTATTCTGGCATAGTGGCCTGTTGCCAGGGCTGAGACGCCAAGCGCCATGGCCCGATCAAGAATGAAGCCAAACTTGATACACTGATTGCACACCACGCATGGGTTTGGCGTTTTCCCTGAGCGGTAAGTATCGATAAAGTATCGCACAACCTCCCTTTCGAAAGGTTGAGAACAATCGAGCACTTCAAGGGGTATGCCGATCTGTTTTGCAGCCATCTGGGCCCGAGTATGGATGCGGGACAATGGCCTGGGCGGGGTTGAGTCGCCGGGGGGAAGTTCATAGCCCGTTTGGAAATAAAGTCCAATGACTCGGTAGCTTTTCTTTTTAAGGAGAGCAGCTGCAACAGCGGAATCCAGGCCGCCGCTTAAGGCAACGGCCACAGTTGTTTTCATTTCAGGATGGAGCTTGCTACTGTGCGGACCTCCATGGCCCTTGGGGGACAACCAGGAACACAGAGTCCGCATACACTGCATTTCTTCTGATTGAACGCAACCGTCATCTCAGGCCGCTTGATTGACAGGGCGCCAGTGGGACACACTGCGGTACAGGCGCCACAGTGGGTGCATTTGCTCCTGTTGCGTTTGATTTCTTGCCCGACTGCCTGGACCTGCACCCCACAGTTTTTCAGGTATTGAACCCCTTTATTAAAGTCCTTTCTGGCCCCAGACAGTTCCAAGACCATAACCCCCTCCTTGCGGGGGAGTATGGTCGCCTTAAGGATGTTGAATGTAAGATCAAAATCTTTGGCAAGATAACAGACGATCGGTTTTTCAACCTCCGCCTTTGGAAACCGGAGCACGAGCATTCTTGAATACATGTATCCTACCCTCAATGATTTTCACACCGCAGGCCGGCGTGGCTGGTGCATAATATCTCTTAGAGACCCCTTAAAACAGAAGCAGGTTTGTTTGTCAACAGGCTGTTGGGGCTTGCCAACGGTCTGAATGGGCTAACCCGAGTTACTGATCCAGAGACTGCCGATAGACATGGAACATCCGCTGCAAGGCAGTAAAGTTTGTCAAAAAGGCAAGAATCACAAGACCGACTAGGAGTTGTTCGGTGATCAGGGTAAGGGTCAGCACAATAAAGCGTTCCAGTCGGGTAAAAAGGCCTACCTTGCATGAGATGTTCAACCCCTCGGCCCTGGCCCGGGTATAGCTGACCATGAATGAGCCGATCAAGGTCAAAAAGGTGACCAGCACCAGGATGTGTTGCCCATGAAAGGTGGACCAGCACAGTATTCCGAACAAGACGGCCGCTTCCGAGTAACGGTCTATGACGGAATCGAGGAAGGCCCCAAAGCGTGACTCAAGACCTGCTGTTCGGGCCAGGGCCCCGTCCAGGGCATCAAAGGGGCCGGAAAGGAGGAATAACCACCCCCCCAGCGAAATGTGGCCTGCAGCCACCACCGCACCAGCAGCAGATGCGGCAAAAAAACCGATCATAGACAGGAGATTGGGTTGAATCCCCACGCGTGCGAACAGGCGAGAAAGCGGATCGAGAATAACGTCCGACCAACTTCTCACCCACCCTGTGAGGGTCCAGTATTCACGGTCTATGTGGGGTGAGGCATGATTCTCAGCACTCTTTTTTGGGGCATCCACGTTTAATTCCTCTCGCAATTCACCGAAGTATTTGATTTCTAAGTTTATCTCACAATGCACAACAATTCAAGTTTCAGCCCTCTTTTGGTGTTTGTCGGCCGTCAAAGGGGATCTCTTTTTGAGGCAGGTCAAATCTCATCCTGCTTGTCAAGAGCAGAATGCATCGCATCACCCGGACCAGCCGCCGGCCCAGGGGCCTCTGGCCCGGAGGGGCACACATCGATGTGGCCTACAAGATTTTCTGAATGGCCTCAGCCCATCCCCTTGGACCGGGTTGCTCGGAACACAGGAACGGCTTGATCCCGGGGATGCGCTCGCAGCCTCCGGTCTTCTTCCGGATTAAAATCGGTTTGTCCACGTTCCTGAGCATGGGGATATCATTTGCGCTGTCCCCCAGCCCGACAGAGCAAAGCCTGCTTTCGGGGTATGTTCTGGCGTAAGCCTTTGTTAAAATCTGGACGGCCTTGCCCTTGTCGTGTTTTCCCGTGACGTGGTAAAAGCGTCCTCCCCTGGTAACGGTAAGGCCCTTTTCTTGTAAAAGGCGTCTCAGGAGGGCGAGTCGCTCGGGAGCGTCAGAAAACGTGAAGGGTTCTGAATACTCGCGGCTGGCAGCCCATCGGGCTTCTTCAGGCGGCAGCCCTGAAAGTATGGCAATTTCCTCAACCGTCATTTCGCAAAACCCTTTCATGCGAAAGTTTCCCTTGGTTTTGATCTTTTTCCAGGTAGCGCACAGCTCAGCGTAGGCCAGTCCCAGCTCCACCACGTGGTACCCGCCCCTTTCAACAAAGTTTACACCCGTTAAGTTAAGAGCGTGGGCAGGGATAAAGACAGCACCACCGTTTTCTACGATAAACGGATCACTAAGGCCCATCCGCTGGCGATAGACTTCGATTTCTGCCCGCGTCTTGCTACTGCAAATGATTACTGGGATAGACCTTGATCTGATCTGATCCAAGGCAGGCCGTGCCGCTTCGAAATCGTAAGTATCATGATCGATCAACGTGCCATCCAGATCGGTGAAAATGAGTATTTGTTCCATAATCAAGCTTGAGATATAATTATATTTATATTATCTGCATAGTTATCACCTGTCAAGTTGACCGGGCTTGGGATATGTAGTATATATTTGTCATTGGAAGACCTTGCTTTTCTGGTATCTGTTTTCCTTTGTGAGTTAAATTGGTTCGAAGGCTACAAGGGGGTTGCGGTATGCACATAGAGGAGAATCCAAACGATGTACGATCTGCTGACGTGATTGTGGGAATTCCGTCGTACAATGAAGCAGAACTGATTTCTTACCCTACCCAGATGGCAAACGAAGGCCTCATTAAATATTTTGGGGATAAAAACAGTGTTATCATTAACTGTGATAATAACTCCCCGGACGGCACCCGCGAGGCATTCATGAATACGCCTACAGAAGTCCCTAAGATCTACCTGTCAACACCACCGGGTGTCAGGGGGAAAGGAAACAACCTTAAAAACCTTTTTAAAAAAAGTTGTGATCTCGAGGCAGAGGCCATTATTATGGTGGATGCTGATCTCAAAAGCATCACACCGCGCTGGATAAAAAATCTGGGGCAACCGCTTTTTGAAGACTTTGGTTTTGTGGCACCCCTGTACGTTCGGCACAAGTATGATGGCACCATAACGAACAACATCGCCTATCCCATGACACGCTCCATTTACGGGCGCAGAGTTCGCCAGCCCATTGGTGGAGACTTTGGCTTTTCTGGAAAACTGGCAGAGATCTACTTGAAGCAGGAGGATTGGACCCCCGCGGTTGCAGAATTTGGTATTGATATTTGGATGACCACCATGGCCATGTGTCACGGCATACCAACTTGCCAGTCTTACATGGGGAGGCCCAAGATCCACAAACCAAAAGATCCTGGAGAATCTTTAGGTCCCATGTTCTCGCAGGTCGTGGGAACCATTTTTGATATTATGACCAAAAAATTTGCTTTCTGGCAAGAGGTCCGGTGGAGTAAGCCAACAGCGATTTTCGGTTTCGGACTTGGGGAGATGGAAATGCCTCCGCCGGTTGAAGTCAATGTGGAAAGACTTTATGACGAATTTCAGGCAGGCTTTACAGGTTATGATGCCCTGTGGAAGGAAATCCTTTCCACGAATGTTTACAAGAAACTCTCCGAAGTAAGAACATTGGGCTTTGCGGATTTTGAGCTTCCCGCCAACCTGTGGGCCGAAATATTAATTGACTTTGCGGTCGCCTACAAGAAAAGTGCGCATGATAGAGAGAAGATCATGGAAAGTTTAATCCCGCTCTATTATGGCCGTACATGTTCCTTTGTGATTGAACTGGAGCCGATGACCATTCAGCAGGCTGAGGAAGTGATAGAAGATCAGTGCATTGTGTTTGAGCGGAGTAAGCCTTATTTGCTAAAGAAATGGTTTGACACGAAGTGAAGCTTTGCGCTCATAGATCGCAAATGGAGGGCTTTGATGAAGAAAATTCTTATTGTTGATGATGAAGAGGTTATCCGTATGCTCTACGCCGAGGAGTTGGATGATGAAGGGTATGATGTGGTCACCACAGGGACTGGTCACGGGTTGATCGAGTTGGTTGAGCAGCAAAAACCAGACCTGATCATCTTGGATATCAAAATGGCCGAACATGACGGGTTGGACTTATTACAGGAAATCCGGAAGGAGTTCTATAACATCCCCGTCATTCTTTGTTCAGCCTACTCTTCCTTTAAGGGCGACCTGAAATCGGTCGCAGCCGATTACTACGTGGTCAAGAGTGCAGATCTGAGCGAGTTGAAGCAAAAAATCAAAATGGCATTAGAGGGACATATCCCCTCCGAGTCCTCCACGGAGTGAGAATGGACATAGGGATGGGATATGCGGCTGTGTTGGGTATTATTCAGGGGTTGACCGAATTTTTGCCTGTTAGCAGCTCTGGACATTTAGTGCTCTTTCAAAACCTCCTGGGTTTAACAGAACCAGAAATCTTTTTTGATGTCTCGCTTCACGTGGGGACATTGATCGCCCTGTGTGTGTTCTTCTTTGAAGACCTTAAGGGGATTGCCACCACACTTTTTTCGGTTTCTACCTGGTCTGGCCAGGAGGATACGCTTTGGAAACGCCTTCGCCAAAAGCCGGAAATGCGATTGCTGGGTCTTATCCTGTTGGGAACGGTGCCAACCGCCTTCTTGGGGTTGGTGTTTCGACCCATGGCCGAGAAGCTTTTTTCGTCGGTCCAAATTGTGGGAAGCATGCTTTTGGTCACTGGGCTGTTGCTGTGGTTGACCCGGGGACTCAAAAGGGAGGGGCGTCATGTGGGCCAGCTCATGATCTGGGATGCCCTGTTGATCGGTACAATCCAGGGATTGGCTATTTTGCCAGGGATCTCTCGTTCAGGAGCGACCATTGCCATGGGGCTATTCAGAGGCCTCAGCCGTGAGACTGCAGTCAGATATTCATTTCTTCTGTCTATTCCAGCCATCTTGGGGGCCATGCTCCTGGAATTGGGCGGGGCCCTGACTTCGGGTTTTCCACCCGCGGGCGTGGTACTGCTGGGGACCTTCATGGCTGCGGCCGTGGGGTTTGCTGCCCTGAAGATCCTGATACACCTGGTGAAGAAAGGAAACCTCTACGCCTTTGCTCCCTATTGCTGGCTCCTGGGGATACTGGCAATCGTCGGGTCATTTTGAGGATGGATATTGAGAAAATGCCGGTGTGGCACCCGGTTTGAAGCGGTGTTATTATGAATTCTGAAATCTTTAGAGAATACGACATTAGAGGGATTGTCGACAAAGACTTAACCGATCAGGATGTGGTTTTGATTGGTAAGGCATTTGGCACTTACCTTCGGGGTGAAAACCGCTCTAAGGTCACCATAGGTCGGGACTGCCGTTTGAGTTCTAAGAGGTATCGAGATCTTTTGATCGAGGGGCTCCTTGCCACGGGCTGTCATGTGGTGGATATCGGCACCTGTCCGACCCCGGTTCTTTACTTTTCGATCAGGCATCTAAAACAGGAGGGCGGCATCATGGTCACGGCAAGCCATAACCCTCCTGAGTACAACGGTTTTAAGTTATGTGTCGGTTATAACACACTTTTTGGAGAGCAGATACAAAAGCTGCGAAAGATTATTGAGGACGGGGCCTTTGCTGAGGGGCGCGGAAGCGTGGAGGCTGCTGATGTGATAACGCCATACAAGCAGTTTCTTCAAGACAATGTCAAGCTTGCCAGGCCCTTGAAGGTCGGCATCGATGCTGGGAATGGGACTGCGGGTGCAGTGGCGGTGCCGATCATGCGGAGCTTGGGCTGCGAGGTCTTTGACCTTTATTGCGACATGGATGGAAATTTTCCCAATCATGAGCCGGATCCTACAGTGGTAAAGAACATGCAGGATTTGATCGCATTGGTACGGGAAAAGGGGCTTGATGTTGGGATCGGCTATGACGGCGACGGCGATCGGATTGGCGTGGTTGACGAAAAAGGCGATATCATATGGGGCGACCAGTTGATGATCATATACGCAAGGGACGTCCTTTCCCGAAAACCGGGTGCCACGTTCATCTCAGAGGTCAAGTGTTCCCAGACCCTGTATGATGACATAGAAAAACACGGTGGACGCGCCATTATGTGGAAGACAGGACACTCCCTCATCAAACAGAAGATGAAAGAAGTCAAGGCTGAACTGGCAGGGGAGATGAGCGGGCATATGTTTTTTGCTGACCGATACTTTGGCTACGACGATGCCCTCTATGCCTCTTGTCGTTTGTTGGAGATCTTGGCAGCAACAGGAAAGACGATTGCAGAGCTGTTAAGTGACGTGCCCAGGACTTACACCACGCCTGAGATCCGCGTGCCCTGTCCTGATGACAAGAAGTTTCAGATTGTAAAAGATGTCACCGGGTACTTCCGCCAGCGGTATAAAGTGATTGATATAGACGGGGCCCGCGTCATTTTTGAAGATGGCTGGGGTCTGGTCAGGGCTTCCAATACCCAGCCGGTGTTGGTACTGCGATTTGAGGCCCTTTCACAGGCGCGACTTTCTGAAATCCAATCCCTGGTGGAGTCGGTGTTAGCTGAGATCCAGGAGAGATATTCGTGCCGTTTGTAGAGAAATTTCTCTTGACTTTTCAAAATGTTATTATGTATTAAATGGCCTGGGTCGCAAAAAGGACGACAAGACAGCTCAGATGGAGGGCTTATGAACAAGTCAGGTCTCATTGATTCTTTACAAAGTGAAACAGGCCTTAGCAAGGCCAAGGCCGAGCAGGTGGTCGACATCTTCTTTGATACTATTTCAGAGGCCCTTGCCAGGGGTGACAGGGTGGAAATACGTGGCTTTTGCAGTATCTTCGTAAAGGATTACAAAGGCTACATTGGACGAAACCCAAAGACCGGCACGCCAGTTGAAATACCGCCCAAAAAGCTTCCTTTCTTCAAGTGCGGCAAAGAGTTGAAAGAACGGGTCGATTACTGAAGATTTCTCAAAATTCCAAGCAATGGGGGAGAGGCCTTATGAAAAAGAAGCAAAAACCCTTTAATCTTGAGCCGGTGGTCGAGTTCATGACCAATCGTTTCAAAATTCCAACCAAAAAAGAAATCGATAAACTCATAAAAAAGACCGAGCAATCTCTTGAGTCGTTAAAGGTGCCAACAAGGGCCGCTTTTGACCAGTTGACAAAGCGGGTAGAGGCATTGGAAAAGGCCCTTAAGGCCCAGAAGCGGGCAACAAAGGTTGCAGGGCCTGCAAAAGTGCACAAGAAGGCTGGCGTCAAAAAAAGGCCGGTATCAAAGGCCAAACCTCAAATGACAGATTCAGAAAAAGTCTTGGCAGCCATGAAGAAATACCCGGCTGGCGTGGATGTGGCGACACTTAAGACAATCACGGGTTTTGAAGACAAGAAGATCCGTAACATTGTTTTCAGGCTTAGCAAGAAACGTAAGGTCAAGAGGACCGGACGCGGGGTTTACAAGGCCATCGCATAGTATCTGCTTAACCCTCCTCTCTTCCCTCCTTCCTTATACCAAGCTCAGCGCTCTTTAGGCCATTAGGCCGAGTTTGCAGGATTTAGTGAGGCAAGCGCCCGTAGAGGGGTCAAAAAGTTCATGCAGATAAGTGAAAAGGAGCTCTGCAAAGCTCTCTACGCTTATGGGCGGAGTGATGAGTGTTCTGTCCCCTTGAGTAAGCGCCTGATGTTATCTGCATGGCGAATGAATATGAGCACTGCCATGATAAAGGCGCAGGCTGTTATGGGAACCGAGTGCATAGCAAGCCATGTAGCCCCGGGTAGAATAGCTGCCGCAGAAAGCGAGCCTGCTGAGGAGTATCCCCAATAGCACAGCACTAAGACATAGACCAGTACGCAAACCAGGAACACAAAAGGTGTGATAACCAGGAAACATCCAGCTGCAGTAGCCACTCCTTTGCCTCCCTTAAAGCCCAAGAATAGGGGAAAGAGATGACCGGCAAAGGCCGAAAGAGCTATCAGACAGACCCAAACCTCTCCTTTCCAATCTGAGACCCCAAACCAGGAGACCGCCACCAGCACCGGGACCGCACCCTTTAAGAGGTCTCCCGCAAGCGTCATGACCCCGAGCTTTGTTCCGGCAACCCGAAATACATTGTAAGCCCCTATATTTTTGCTGCCGGCAGATCTGACATCCACATCACTAAACATACGGGTCAGGATCACGCCCCAGGGCACAGAACCCAAAATATAGGCGAATGGCAGTAAGATTATGGCCTTGGAGATCATGTTGGTTAAATGTACTTAATTCTTGCCGCTGGCAGCGTTGTCGATTTTGGCATGACACAGTGAAATGTACTGAAGGGCCTTATGATGAACCCCCAGGTCCGGGTAAGACTTCACCACTGTTTTGAAACGTTCTAGGGCGGCCTTGTAGTGTTTGCTCTTATAATAAAACAAGCCTACATAGAACTCATGTTCAGCCAGGTTTCTATTACAGACCTTCAGGTGGTCCCTGGCCTTCTTGGCATATGGGCTGGCGGGATAGGTGCGGATTAGCCTTTCAAAGGTCTGAAGGGCCTCTCGGGTCATGGTTTGATCCCGGTCAATGGTTTGGAGTCGCTCAAAATAGCAGCGGCCGGTTTGATAAATCACATAGGGGATGGCCTCATTTTTGGGATGAAGGTTTTCGAACTCTTCATATGCAAAAATGGCTTCGTCGTATTCTTTACGGTGGTAGTGGGCATCCCCAAGCTTGAGTTCGGCTAACATGGCGTACTGACTGAATGGGTACCAGTCCTTCAGTTTTTCAAAGGAGGCTATGGCTTTTTTATAGTCTTCGTTCTTGAAGGCCTCCATTCCCTCCTCAGCGAGCTCTCGGGCTGTCTTTTCCTTTTTGGCCTGAAACCAGGCACAACCCAACAGCTGTCCTGTCAACCATAGTATGATAGCAAAATAGATGATTTTCCTGAGGTTCACACAAATACCCTTAACGGTTGGCCAGCTTCTTTGCATACTCTGCTGCCTCAATTCCTGCTATGCAGCCTTCGCCTACCGCCTTCGCGATTTGCCATGGTTGCCCCGTAATATCTCCGGCCGCGTAAAGGCCCGGGATGTTGGTCTCCTGTTTCCTATTGGTCTCAACATGGCTAAAGGTCTCCGGGTCAAAGGCGACACCCAGGTTAGCGGCTAGCTCCATGGCACCCTTTGCACCCAACTCAACAAAAATACCGTTTACCTTCAGTGTGTTATCGTTTTTCAACAATATGCCTTCGACCTCATTCGTTCCAAAGATCTCCTTAACCCAGGTGTCTTGTATGATCTTGACCTGACTATTTTTCAGTTCCTCGTAAAGCATATCGCTAATCATAAGTTTCCGGCAAATGAGATACACTGTCTTGGCATACAATAAGAGGGTCAAGGCGCCGGTCGCGGCCGCGCTTTCGTTGCCCACGACAGCCACGTCTAGACCCTTGTAAAAATTCGCATCACAATCCACGCAATAGCTCACACCGCGGCCTTCAAACTTCTTTTCTCCTTTGACGCGGAGCTTTTTTCGGGCAATGCCCATGCAAAGGAGAAGACTCCTGGAGGTAAAGGTTTCACCGCTTTCTGTAACGAGGCTGAAAAGATTATTCTCTTTTTTCGTTTTGACGATATCCTCTTCCAGGAATACTGCGTCAAAGCTTTCAGCCTGCTTCCTGCCCGCCTCGAGTATGTCCTTTCCCGAGATGGGCTTTTCATAGCAGCAAAAATTGGCTATGTGGGCCTTGTAAAGGCTACTCTTGGTTGGTTTTCCAAAGACGATAACCTTTGCCTTCTTGCTGGCAGCATGGATAGCTGCCTGAAGTCCGGCAGGTCCACAGCCGATTATGGCAACATCGTACAGGTCTTGAGTCATTCAGAGTATCTTTTTTACGGCCTCTTCCAGATGGGATTTTGGTACGGCGCCAACGATCTGGTCAACCACTTTGCCGTTTTGAAACAGGATGAGGGTAGGGATGGCACGAATACTGTATTGTGTGGGGGTATTGGGACTGGTGTCGACATTACATCTGGCAAAAATTATTCTGTCCCCATAAGCCTTTTCCAGTTCCGTGATAACTGGAGCAATGGCTTTACAGGGTCCGCACCATGGTGCCCAAAAATCGACTAAGGCGGGCTTATCAGCCTTTAATATCTGTGATTCAAAGTTTGTGTCGTCAACATCCAGAACACCTTGTGTCATGGAAACACTCCTTATTTTCTTTGGATTTGCCAAGCATGCACCCGATCTCAACTTTTTATGTATAAGCACACTATTCGCGCTTTGTCAACATGAACTGCCGTGTTTGACCGGACGATCCTTTCTCCTTGACAGTAACCTAATAAGATGTTAGCAAAAGAAGTTCCTTAGGGCCGTTAACTCAGGTGGTAGAGTATCTGCCTTTTAAGCAGAGAGTCGCTGGTTCGAGTCCAGCACGGCCCACCAGCGTCCCCATCGTCTAGCCAGGTCCAGGACACCGGCCTTTCACGCCGGCAACACCGGTTCAAATCCGGTTGGGGACGCCAAATGAATTTAAGGAGGGGTAGCCGATTGCGGTTGACCCCTTTTTGAATCGGTGTGAACTATGTGTGAACTCCTCTTGACCGGCTTACTCCCCGGACGCAAAGCGCTGCCGTAAGGCAGAACCCCCGTCCGGAAGGGCGGGGTCGAGGGGAGCTATAATGAAATGTTTCTCTTCTTTACCGGGCGCGTAAGCCCGCGAAGCGAACCCCCGTGCGGAAGCACGGGGAGGCTTCACTGTCCTTAACTGTCCCCTACCTAACAAATTGCACACTCTTCCGTCAACCCGTAATGGTATTTGAAAGGTTACTGATGCTAGTAAATGGAAAATCATAGATAAGAATATAGTGGATAACAATATATTATAATACTACTTATTGCCAATACACATCGCTACTTTCTCTGCAAAGAAATTGCCTCCGCTATAATGCAGTAACGTTTTCGGTTGCGAGGCAAGTTTGGTGAAGGATTCAAAATGCATAACCTTATATACCGAGTTTTATGTAATGTATTACTGAAGAATTTCGGGATAGGCCATCACAAGGCTCCGATTCAGGTCAAGGATACGCATGGATTAGCTCGTTTGGGCGAGAATCAAGTCGAGAAACGAACAAAAGAAAAGCCCCTGATGTGAAACACCAAGGGCTGGACCTGAAGAGAGCCAACCAGGACCGTATCCCAGTGGCCTACTTTTGTGTATTTGAAAACCTAACGGTTAGCAATTATGCGGCCACATAAATCCCCCTGCCTGCTTTCTTGATTTTTCCCTGCTTGGAAGACCTGAAGACGATATTCCTGACTTTCTTGTCCGCAAACCCTGTCTTCTTTATCAGCGTGGGGACATCAACGCCTTTCTTTGCCCGCTTGATAATTTTGAGTATTTGGTCAGTGGCGGTCAATGCAGTTGCTTTCTTGGCTGCAGCTTTCTTAGCAGGAGCCTTTTTTGTTGTTTTGGCCTTGGTTGTTGGTTTCTTCACAGCTTGAGCTTTTTCAAGCTTGTCAACCGCCTTCATGATCTTTTCCGTCTTCTTTGTAAGTGCCTTGAGTTCTTTGGTTACAGCCACCAAATCCTTTTTCAGACTTTTCATTCTCGCTTTCCTCCTTATACTTGGGTTTATTTGTAATCTACCCTCTCTTTCAATTCCTTACCGCATTTGAAGAAGGGCAACTTCTTGGGTTTCACGAGCGTCGGTTCTCCGGTCTTGGGGTTTCTGCCGGTGTAAGCCTTATATTCCTTCACAAAAAAAGAGCACAATCCACGGATCTCCACCCGGCCGCCACTTGTAAGGGTATTGGCCATTTCATCAAAGAACAGCTCAACGACTTCCCTCGCCTTGGTTCTTGAGAGGCTAGCCTCCTCTCTAAGGGCTTCTATGAGCTCTGCCTTGTTCATAGGGTCCTCCTGATAAAATCCCTTAAGTAATAATTATAAAAGATTGATGAAATAAAGTCAATGACTATTAACCGTTTATTTGAAGGTTTAAGCAAAACTATATTCGATGTGATTAAAATGCAGCGTTTGGCACAGAGTCAAAATAAATCCGTATGTTTTGAGAAATTTCATTGGAAAAAGAGAAATACCACTTTTGTGCATCTTAATTGAGTCAAAAATCTGCTTCCATCCGCCGTAAACGAAGAACGGACGGGATATTTGGCCCAATCAATTGAATCACCAAAACACGTTAACAGGTGATTTACAAAAACCGTGCTGATCACCCTAGATGTCTTTGTGGGTAAGCACTTTATCAGAAGTGAAATGGCATTTTCACTCGATTAAGGTGCATTAAGAGCAAATGAGCAGATGAGGTGGCATAAGCTCACATAGGAGAAGGCTAAATTTGACCTGGACGTTGCTACCTTTATTTAGCCAGTCTTCTTCATTTTAGTCAAATTGTATTTAGCGTGATTACGAAATGAATTTTTCTCTGCAAATACCCGAAGATTTGCCTCTGAGACCACTTTCATTAATCAAGTCATTCTTGGACGTATTCTACTTCAGCCAAACCGTTAATCTATCGAACGGACAGGCAAGACAAATGCCATCTCGCTTTTATTTTTGTGATTAATATTCCCAGCCAGAGCATTACAGTGCATGAGTAGATGAGGCAACCAGGAGAAAATGTTATTTTTTTGTGTCGATCAATTGCCTCCAACCTTCTATCGTCGGAACACACTACCTATACTTGAAATTTTCAGGTTTTTTTTGAGGTGTCCCACCACGTAACGACTAGCTTGCACCAAACTTTTTCACAAAGCACTTTTCGCAGATATCTTGGGCCCCAAACAGTATGATATTATACTTTGTCTCACGTATGCTAAGCTTTAAAATATTCTCATGTTTACCTCCTTTCCCGATTTACCCCTTCTGGGTCCTCGAGAAGAGGTTGATTGTTCTTCTATCATGGACCATGTTATGAACTCTGCGTTTGGTAATCACTCGTTCTTGGATATTCGTTGGAGGGGTTTTGAGAATGTTCCGCTTTTGCCCAATCTCTACGTCAGGCTCAGATTTTGCACGAAGTGCCTCTTTTCAAGCGGTTACGCGCAACCGTCAGCGCTGTCCTCAAAATACTCGAAAGTATTCCTGCCTACCCTGTAAAATGCTTGTTCTATGAAATACGAAATATATTTCACTAGGGCGAAGCATATTTCTCTGGAATGGATAAAATCTTTGTGTTGACTCGAGGCATCCATGCCCCTCGCACTTGAAGGCAACTTGACCGGCCTGCTTTCCGGACGCGAAGCGAACCTCCGCCCTATGGGCGGGGAACTTCACAGTTGTCCAATTCCGCTATCTCGCGGAATTACCCTTGACCTTGAATAAAATTGAACGTTTTGCAAAGGGTCTCGACATTTAGGTTTGTGGTCTTGAGGTAAGCGAGAAGCCGACGAGCGTGAAAAAGAGAGCCCCTGAGAAAACAGCCACAGCAGGTCTTACACCTTTCACCAAGCTCAGGGGCCTCTGAGGGGGATGTGAACAGGCACACGCACACATGGCCTGTCTATTATTTCTTTAGCACACCAAAATGGAGATGTCAAGCATATATTGTGGTTTTAGGACAACAAAATACGAGATATAGTATTTTTTCGATTTTTTTCATATATAGGTCGGCACTCTCTGAGTGAGGATTGTTACGGATGAGATGTGCGGCTTACGCTGAAAGTGTAATGGGCGGTATCATAAAGAAATGAACAATTTTCTCTTGTAATTTGACCGTCACTTTGCTATCCTCCATTTGATTCCTCTGGTGTATCCGGTGTATATTACTTGGTCTATTCAACCTACCGCCCCGATATCTATCATACAGGAGGCTCACCTTTAATTAACCCAACAAACAATTTCCCTATTTTTCAAAAAATCACTTTTCTACTTTCTAACACCAGTAACTGCCCGATATTATAATCCTTCACTAATTTATAGATCAATTTTTGGGGGAAGTCCTGTAAGTTTCTGCAGGTGCCGCAGAGACACACGCTTATATTTTTTAAAGGGTGGTAGACTGGGTTCCAGTATCAAGAATCATATCCATGTTGACTTTAAAAAAGAGATTTCGTATAATACAAATCAATGTAAAACTTTATGAGAGAGGGGCTTATGGCGTTTCTTCATGCAACCGAACTGTCTGTACCTCTTTTTCAAATAGCGTTGCTCCTGGCGCTGAGCACACTCGCCATGCTTTTTGGACGGATAAAACTGGCACTGCTTATAAATTACCTTTTCACGTTGTACTGGGGATATATCTTTAACCGAGATGAGTTGCTTGGTCCCAACCTTGAAAAGATAGACCACTTTACTGCGATCTATTTTGGATTCGGTTTCATCATTGTTATTCTCGCCTCAATTGGATTTCTTGTCCACCGTGATTAAGGTTTGCCTTGCCCATTCTGAAAGATGGGTGCCGAAATACTCGCACCCCCCACAATGAGCCGTAACCTCGAAGGACATATCAAAACCTCCCCGTGAGATTGCTTTCTCAGGCAGGTGTAGAGCTTCGTCGTAGAAAGGTCATCGAACGTGCGGGCTCACTTTTCCGGATGTTTTTTGAAGATTGGGTGGATGAAAAAGGAAACATGAGAAAGGAAATCTGTCAACTGGACCTGCATCTCTAGAGGTGGAACGAGTCGCGACACGCCAGGTAAATTGATCCTTACAGGAAGGGATGAGATAAAATCTTTTGGCTATCCTCGATCCATCTACCCTTCCTTGGCACAAAGGACTCCTGCCCGGTCAAAGGGAAGAATTGAGATGCTGATGGATATTTTTTTGAGTAATCCAGATCAACCAAAGGTGTTGAGCAGCATTCCCTGGACAATGCCTTCCAGCATTGTTGCGGAAGTATCGTAGATATAATCAACAAAATTCATACTCATACCCTCTGCTTCTTTGGCATAATTAAGAGGGGAGTCAGTTGCTATATGAGAGGTATAGTTTTTTGTCTGTATGGCCAATCCGTCCAAACCACCAAACGTGTCTTTAATATCTGAAAGGTTATCTCTCACGGCTGTACCCAGTTTGTCGGTATCTATCACAAGCTTTCCATCTTCTGCTTGGGTGATACCAAAGGACTCAAGCTCACCCCTGTGCTTGGCGATAAAAGAGTTCACGGATGAAAGGACCTCATCCTGGATGTAATCACTATTGTTTTCCAGAAAGCCGATAAATGAATTTATCTCGGACACAAAGGCGGTTATGGCATCCTTGACCTCATTTTGATCCGGGGCTACTGTCAATATCGCTTCTCCCGTTCCTTTTAGGTTCACCGTAACTAGGCCATCATCCAGATAAATGGTGTTGGTTTCAGACGTATAGCCGGTTCCATCAACCGTATATGCCGCATTCTGAGCCGCAGTTGACACGGTGTCGGCACCGGTCGCGGTCACGGCGTTACCGGATATATCGGAGACAGCAAAGGAACTGGCCGTTCCGGTTTGATCGGCCGTGATCACTAAATGTTGAGTCCCATCCACACTGCCGTTGGTTATTTGCGCGGTCACACCGATGCTCGCGTCATTAATGGCTGCTGCCATTTTTTGGAGGACAGCCTCGTTTGTATCGCCATCCACGACCTCAATGCCGAGTTCATGGTCCTGGCCGTTAATGTTAATATTGAAGGTATTGCTTCCCAGGTTAACCACGCTGGGATCAGCCGCATTCAATGCCAGGCCGGTATTTTCCTGGGCTAGAGCCAGATCGGTAACCGAAACATTATAGGTGGCCTCTGCCGCTCCGGAATCCGGCGAAAAGGCGTCCACGGCCGTAGCCGTCAACACGTTGGGGTCCGAAGAGGTTGGCGTGCGGTCGTTGAAAACGGAATAGAAATCGGTGAGTGTCAATTTTTCAGCCTGGCTATTTAAATTCGAAACTTCGTTGTAAAGTTGTTTTAGGGCAGCATCAGATTCCTGGGAAAATATTTGCTGGTTCGTCTTGTCTTGGAGATTTTTCATGGCCGATGAAAAGACCTGCATGACCAAGGTCCCGGAGCCCCTTACACCCAGAGGTGAAAGGAGATTGGTCACGGACAGGTAATTATTATAGGTACCGGTAACTTGCATGATCCACCTCCTTGGCCCTAAAAAAAGCCGCTCTCGAAAGGAAAGAAGCAGGCTGTTCCTTGCTATCGTTTGGTAGCCCCGCTGTCCTATCCGCATCAGGGGGATTTAGACCGGAAGCTTTGCGCCCCTACCTTTCGGGAGGTTTGCCCTTCAACGATATTTCATAAACTATACCTGTTCTTAGATCGGCATTTTAGTTAAAGAACTTGAGGCTTATTTCATTTTTTTACAGATTTTTTATCCCTGGCTAGATGATGTGGCAATGTACCAGTTGGTTTGGTTGTCTTATCCTTGACATAGAGACGATAGTTGCGTAAAAACCTTTCATTTTATTCTATCTTAGGGGATAGAGACGAATCATGACAATACGACACCATGGTCTGATAGCTACACTGGTTATTTGCATCGCCACAGCTGGACTCCTTGCCTATCGCTACAGGGCCTTGTGGTTGGCAAATGCAAATAAGGGGCCTGAAGCGGGTCCCCGCAGTTTCCTCCTAAAATCGACCGAGGCGAGGGTACATCTTTACTTTTCGGATGCCGATCACCGGTTTCTTACAGCTGAAGAACGCCTCCTGGCTCAACCAGATAGCGTAGTTGAGCGCGTAAAGGTCATCGTGCAGGCTCTCATCGAGGGACCAAAGGGGCCATTGACCCCAACCGTTCCGGCCGAAACAAAGCTCTTAGCGCTCTATGTCACAAAAGATGGTATCGCCTATGTAGATTTTGACAGGGCCATCAGCGAGCAGCATCCAGGGGGTAGCTTGTGCGAGCTGCTTACCATATTTTCGATTGTTAACACAGTGGTCCTCAACGTCCCTGAGGTCGAGGCTGTAAAGATCCTGATCGAGGGGCAGGAGGCGAAAACACTGGCAGGTCACATCGATATCCGATTTCCTTTTCGGCCAGACATGCTTATGATCAAATAGTCGCAAATCGTCAATGGGATAATGATTTAGCACAAAATTGTGCCTGACGGCTTCAAAACAAGCACCCCGTGTCCGAATAACGAACAGCCAATGGGGAAAAAAACTTTATCCACCAGTAAAATCAGAAACATCGGCATCATTGCCCATATTGATGCAGGCAAGACCACCATCATAGAGCGTATACTCTACTATACAGGTCGATCTTACAAGATGGGCGAGGTCCACAATGGTGAGGCGGTCATGGACTGGATGCCGGATGAGCAAGAGCGCGGGATCACCATTACCTCGGCAGTGACAACTTGCCACTGGAGAGGTGCCGAGATTCACATCATTGATACACCAGGACACGTCGATTTTACCATTGAGGTGGAGCGGTCCCTCCGGGTTTTGGATGGGGCGATCGGCGTATTCTGTGCAGTGGGGGGTGTACAACCGCAGTCAGAAACTGTGTGGCATCAGGCGGATAAGTACCGCGTGCCAAAGATTGCCTTTGTCAATAAACTGGATCGTGCTGGTGCTGATTTCTTTGGAACCGTTCAGATGATGCGGGATCGTCTGGGCGCCAATCCTCTCATGATGCAAATACCGGTAGGGATTGAGGAATCCTTTCAAGGGGTGATTGATCTGCTAAACATGAAACAACTCATCTGGGATCAAGAGACCCTGGGGGCAACTTTCAGAGTCACAGACATTCCCGAAGGTTTGATGGAAACGGCCCTTGAATACCGGGAAAAACTTGTTGAATCAGTGGCAGAGATTGACGATCAAATCATGGAAGCCTATCTATCCGAAGTTCCCATAACGCCTGAGGCGCTTGTTTCCAGTATCCGAAAAGCCACCAGCTCCTTAAAACTTGTCCCTGTGTTTTGTGGCGCTGCGCTCAAGAATAAGGGGATACAACTACTGCTGGACGGTATTGTCGACTTTCTCCCGAGCCCTCTGGACGTACCACCTGTCGAGGGCGTAGACCCCGACACAGGGCAAGTGAAGACGGCCAGCCCCTCAGACCAGTCACCCCTGGCTGCTTTGGTATTTAAGGTCAAGATGGATCAGGGCCGCAGATTAACCTATGTGCGGGTCTATTCAGGCCGGCTAAATACAGGTGACGAAGTTTTCAACTCTACAAAGCAAGCAAAGGAAAAAGTGGCGAGAATTCTTGCCATGCATGCCAACAAGCGCGAGCGTATCAGTGAGGCACGGGTGGGGAATATTGTGGGGGTCGTTGGCCTGAAGGCTTCGGGTACTGGCGACACCCTGTGTGATCCGTCAAACCCGATTGTACTTGAGCCAATCGATGCTTATGAGCCTGTCATCTCTGTGGCTGTGGAGCCAAAGACGCATGCTGATCAGGAAAAAATTGAGCAGGCCCTTAGCAAGCTGGAAGCTGAAGACCCTACGTTTCGGGTCAAGCATGATGAAGACACAGGTCAAATCATTATTTCTGGTATGGGAGAGCTTCATCTTGAGATCCTGGTAAGCCGCCTAAAGCGTGAGTTTAATACACAGGTTAATGTGGGCAAGCCTCGTGTTGTCTATAAGGAGGCCATTGAGCAGGCGGCTCAAGCATCTGCCATATTCGAAAAAGAGATTGGGGGAATTCGTCACTTTGGCGAGGTGGTACTTGAGCTGTCACCCAGAGAACGAGGTCAGGGAAACTGGTTTGTAAACAACTTACCTGATGAATCATTGCTGAGCGAATTTGTTCCGGCGATTGAGCAGGGTGTAATGGAGTCATTGGAAAGTGGCGTGCTTCTGGGATATCCTGTTGTGGATGTGGCGGTTGCTCTGGTTGATGGCACGTATAAAGAATCTCTTTCCAGCCCTTTGGCTTTCAAGGTCGCTGCGTCCATGGCTTGCAAGGAGGGTCTTCAAAAGGCGAGGCCGGTTTTGTTGGAACCCATTATGGCTGTGGAGATCCTGGTACCTGCGGACTTTATGGGGGATGTGATCGGTGATGTCAACGCACGGGGAGGTAAAATTGAGCACTTACATCGGAGGGGCGAAATGCAGATCATAGATGCAACCGTCCCGTTGTCGAAAATGTTTGGCTATTCAACGGCCCTCCGGTCGGCCACCCAAGGCCGCGGAACTTTTACCATGCACTTTTCTCATTACGATCGTGTCCTTGAGCCCCCGAAAGCTCTTTGAGGGCCTTCTCAATGGTCAGCCTCTTTTCAGGGTCTTTGGTCAGCAAATCCAGGGCACGATTCAGGTGGAATTTAGCATTTTTTAATCGTCCTTTTTCCTTATAGTAAATGCCGAGGTGGTAGTGGGCCTCTCCCAGGTTGCCGAGCTTTCCGTAAACTTCCCCCAGATAATAGGTGCCGGGCAAATAATCGGGGGCGGTATTCACCAGGGTCTTGAAGCTTTCGAGGGCCCCTTGCAGATTCCCCATCTCCATTTGTGCTCGCCCTAAGAGAAACCATCCCTCCGGGTCTTTGGGGCTAAACGCAAGGGCTCCCTTCAGGGTCTTCAAGGCGATAGCATAGTCGCCCATGTGAAAATAGGCCTTGCCTAAATCCCGGAGAATGTCTGAATCTACGGGGCGCAATTGCACAGCCCTTTTAAGATTTTCCACAGCCTCTTCCTTTTTACCGTCTCGGTCAAGAACAAGCCCTTTGCCATAATATGCCAGGGCGTCTTTAGGGTTTTTTCGGAGTTGGGCATCAAATGTGTTGTGGGCTGCCCCGGGATCGCCATACAGAGCGATTAACTTGGTTCGAACCTTGCAAAAATCTGTTGGATCCATGTGGCGCACAGATTTGGCTGCTTCGGGGTGGGTCTGGATCCATGTGTCAAGATAAGCCATCCTATCCTCAATGGCTGGGTGGGTGCTCATATAAGAGGGGATTTGTTCAGGGCCGAACCATCGTTTGGCGCGTATCTTTTGTAAAATCTTCAAGAGTCCCCCACCGCTGTATCCAGCCTTGGTCAGGTACTTGAGGCCGACCTGGTCGGCCTCGATTTCGTTTTCTCGGCTGTACTTCAGGGAAAGGGACATGCCGGCTGCAATGGAGCTCGACGTAATAGCGCCTGTGGCTGTGGGACTTCCGCCCAAAAAAATTCCGGCCAGCGCACCAGCCAGTGTGGCAAGACCGATTTTTTGAGACTGTTTCATCTGCTTGGAGATATGGCGGCACAACACATGGGCAATCTCGTGGGCGAGAATACCAGCCAGTTCTTCTTCACTCTCCATGGCAGCAAGTAGGCCACTGTGAAGGAATACGTGGCCGGCGGGCGCGGCAAAGGCATTGTAAACATCTTCCTCGAGAATATAGAAATGAAAGTCAAAGGGTGGGGATGGGAGCTGTGCCACGATATGGTGACCTATCTTGTTGACGTAGCTTACAATAAAAGGATCTTCAATAAATACATAGTGCTTCTTCACATAGCGCATGAATTCCTTGCCCAGCTTCTCTTCTTCTTTGGTCGTCAAGTAAATCTGGGAGGAGAGAAATGCGTAGGCTTCAAGGCCGTTTCTCATGGCAATGACAGTTATAAGAAGCGCTAATGTGGCTATTTTTGTAAGGTGCATGGTACGCTGGTCAGGTACGGGCCTCCCTCAAGATACGCTAAATACCCTTTAATTTTTAACATAATCGCGGGCAACGAACAAATCAAGAAAAACTTGGGGGCCCCCTTTTTTTCGACCAAGGGGTTATGACTTTGAAAAAAGCCGATTTTGTGGTAGAAAATTTTACTGTATTTGTTGCTAAAAATGACAGCTTATTTTGTATCTGGCTGTCGTAATACAAATTTTCCCCATGAGTCACATTATTTGTATAGCCAATCAAAAGGGGGGCGTAGGCAAAACCACGACCGCAGTGAACCTTGGCGCTGCCCTTGCTGTGGCCGAGCGCAAAACCCTGCTCGTTGACTGCGACCCCCAGGGAAACGCTACAACTGGCGTGGGTATCAACAAGGCGGAACTCACAAAGAACCTCTATCACGGTTTGATTCAAAAGGATCCCGTTGAAGGTCTTGTGGTAGATACGGACTTGACTTATCTAAAAGTTATTCCTGCGTGTATTGACCTGATTGGCGTTGAGGTGGAGTTGATTTCACAGCCAAATCGGGAAACCTTCCTCCGGGACCTCCTAAGACCCCTTGCTGATGATTTTGCTTACATCCTGCTTGATTGCCCTCCATCCTTAAACCTTCTTACGGTAAACGCCCTGACCGCGGCCCACACCTTGTTGATTCCGCTGCAGTGCGAATTTTATGCGTTAGAAGGTCTAAGCCAGCTCCTTCAAACCTTCAGACGCATCAAGAGGCACCTGAACCCCGGCCTTGTCATGGAGGGGGTGCTCCTGACCATGTTTGACAGGCGAAACAACCTTTCGCATCAGGTTGCCGAAGAGGCTGAGAAATACTTTAAGAATCTGGTTTTCAAGACACGTATCCCGAGAAACGTGAGACTGGGAGAGGCCCCCAGTTTTGGAAAGCCCATACTCCTTTACGATATCACATCCCGGGGAGCCAAGAGCTATCTGGCACTGGCCCAAGAGATCATGAACGGTGGGGAGACACGCCATGCCTAAAAAACAGGTGTTAGGTCGAGGACTCGATGCCCTCATAGCTGACGTAGACACATCAGATCTGGAGCCGAGATCTTTTTTCTACTGTGATATTAATGCCATCCGGCCCAATCCATATCAGCCGAGGCGGCGCTTCACCGAACAGGAGCTAAGGGATTTGGGGGTGTCCATCAAGGAGCAAGGGGTTATTCAGCCCCTTGTTGTGCGCCCAGCCTCCACGGGCTATGAATTGATTGTTGGAGAGCGCCGCTGGCGGGCAGCCCGGGTGGTCGGGCTCAAACAGGTTCCAGTGGTCGTCAAGGATGTCTCCGGGGCCGAAATGCTGGAGATGGCCTTGGTTGAAAATATCCAACGGCAAGACCTGAATCCTGTGGAGAAGGCCGAGGCCTATTATCGCCTGATCAAGGAATTTGGCCTTACCCAAGAAGGGGTTGCCAAGCGTGTGGGCCAAGATCGCTCTACGGTGGCCAATTTTTTGCGGCTTCGGAATCTGCCCAAGCCGATCCAGGCTGATATTGTCAACAATACCTTAACCATGGGCCATGCGAGGGCGCTTTTAGGTGCTGAGACTCCTGCTCAGCAAAAAGAGGCTTGGCGCCGCATCGTTTCTGGGAATCTTTCTGTTCGGGCCGCAGAGGTCCTGGTCAAAAAACTCAAAACCCGCAAGCCCAAGGCTTCGAAGGCAAAGGCCCTCTCGTCAGAGGACATCTATGTGGAGAACCTGGCCGATGAGCTGACCCGGCATCTTGGCACCAAGGTGCGTATCATACGCCGGGGAAAGCGGGGAAAGGTTGAGATTGAGTTTTACAGCCATGATGACCTGGGCCGGCTGATTGCCCGGTTGAAGGCCTCGTGACAACTTCTCATGTCTGTTCACATTGTGATAGATGGATACAACCTGATCCGTCAGTCTCCTACCTTGAGCATCATTGAACACCGCAGTCTGGCAGAAGGGCGGGAGGCCCTTCTGCAGCGGCTGGTTTCTTATAAAAAAGTGAAACGCTATCCCATGACAGTGGTTTTTGATGGGGCAGGTGCGGGCAGTTTGATGGAAGCCAGGACCCGCTGGAAGGGAATCCATGTTGTCTTTTCGCGTCCAGGGGAGTTGGCTGATAGTGTTATTAAGCGCATCATAACCCGGGAACGGGAGCGGGTCGTTGTGGTCACTTCTGATAAGGAGATTGCCCATTTTGCTGCCAAACACGGATCGGCAACCATAGACTCAATCGAGTTTGAAAACAAGATGACGATGGCCATTTATGGAGAGTTCATTCCCCCTGCCGATTTTAGCGAAGAAGAGGACATAAGCTGGATACCCACTACAAAAAAGAAGGGACCATCACGCCGTCCATCCAAGCGCGAGCGTAGAAGCCATGCCAAAATAAAAAAACTTTAAATGTAATAGACAAAACTGGATCCTATTAATTTAAATTGAAGAGTAACGGAACGATTAACTGCCTAGCATGATAACATTAAAATTTAGTTTTAGGACTAAAATCTATACTGTGATCATCTCTATACTCCTTATGTTTGGAATTGTTTTATCGGTGATCGTGAGTGAAATAGTAACAGACTCACTTTTAGAAGAAAATAAGAAGAGAGGGATTGCTATTGCTGTAAATCTTGCTGCCCGCATAAGGGAACCTATCTTGGCCATGGATTTCCTTCGGATGAATGATCTATTAGATGAAGTCGCTCGCCTCAGTGACGATGTTTCTTATACTTTCATTCTCGATAAGGGTAAGGAGACCTTGGTTCATTCGTTTAAGGGGGGCTTTCCAGTTGAGCTGAAAATGGCAAACATCGTGCCCCTTGAAAAAAACTTTAATGTAAAGCTTCTGAATACAGGAAAGGAACTTATATATGATTTTGCTGTTCCTATTTTTATCGGCGGCGATCGATTTGGCGCAGTACACATAGGCATTTCAAGGACCAAAGTACAAGAAACGATCAATAGACTTTTGCGAACCATCTTTTTAGCCACCGGGTTTGTTATCATCATAGCAGGGTTTGTGGGAACATTCTTTGCCCGCACGGTGACCAAAAGGATCAATATCCTCCGTCGTTCATCAGAAGAGGCTGTCAAGGGGAATCTCGACGCTCAAACAGCCCCCTTGTTGAAACAAGACTGCTGGGAAATCATGTCGTGCGACAAGAAGCAGTGTCCGGCTTATGGCGATACCCGCCGTCGCTGCTGGTATCTTGCTGGCACCATGTGTCCAACCTGTGTTGCAGGGGACTATGCGCAGAAGATTGACACTTGTCGAAAATGTAAGGTTTACAGGAAAAATGCAGGGGATGAGATTCAGCATCTTGCTGAATCCTTTGACGTCATGGCCCTGTCCCTCAATGAACACATTTCTGGTCTGAAAGAAACGGAAGAGAGATTGAGGCAGCAGAGTCAGCTCCTTCAAACCATTCTCGATGCAACGCCTGACATTGTTTGCCTGCAAGATCGGGAATCAATATACCGGGCTGTTAATAAGGCATTCTGTAAGTTTATTTCTAAGGAAGAAAAAGATGTTATCGGCAAGACAGATTTTGAACTTTTCCCTAGGGATCTTGCTGAGAAGAACCATGAGGAAAACTTGAGGGTTATGGAGACCGGTAAACCGTTTGAAAGGCAGGACGAAGTACAGGCTGCCAAAGGCAAGAAGTGGTTCCACGTGGTTAAGATACCCGTATATGATACTGATGGAAATGTAACCGGTATTCTTTGGAGTGGAAGAGATATAACCGAACTCAAAGAAATCCAGGCGAGACTGGTTCAATCTCAGAAGATGGAATCTATCGGACAATTGGCCGCTGGTATCGCCCATGAGATTAACACGCCTATTGGGATTATCTTAGGCTATGCCCAACTATTGTTGGAGGAAGCGCCAGAGGGTGGAGATATCTATGAAGGGCTTCAGACCATAGAAAAGCAAAGTAAGATATGCCGCAGGATTGTGGCTGACCTTCTGAGATTTTCCAGGCATACGGAAAGTACTGTGACCTCGGTCGATATAAACCAATGCATTGAAGAAGTGGTATCTGTTGTGGAGCATACTTTCAAGTTAGAGAGAGTGACAATCAAAAGAGATTATGATGCCAATTTGCCTCCTGTTAAGGGGGACAAAGAGAAGCTCAAACAGGTCTTCGTTAACCTGCTTAACAATGCCCATGATGCGATCGGCACGGATGGAACCATTACTATAACAACCAGTTTTGACAAGAAAAATAGTGAGTTAGTGATCTCTATGGCCGATACCGGCCGTGGCATTCCACCCGAAAAGATAGATAAGATCTTCGATCCCTTTTTTACCACCAAGGCGGTTGGTAAAGGGACTGGTCTCGGATTGTCGGTTACCTTCGGCATTATTCAGGAGCATGGAGGAAGAATAGAAGTCCAGAGCCCACCCTTGTTCTCAAAAGACAAAGAGGGAGCAGATGCGGGGGGCGCTGTTTTTATAATATATCTACCTGTGTCAGAAATTACAGGCCTCGAAAACAAGAAGGGGGAAACAGGGGATGGCAAAAATATTGGTGTTGGATGATGTGTTAGATGCGGTCATACTCATCAAGAAGATTTTACAAAAAAAAGGACACGAGGTGTTTGCCTTTACAGAGGAGGAAGAGGCGTTGCATTGTGCCCAATCCAACGAGATAGACTTGGCCATTTTGGATATCAAGTTAAAAAAGATGAGCGGTGTTGAAGTACTAGAGGAACTTAAGAAAACAGATCCGTCAATTCGCGCGATTATGCTGACCGGTTATCCCACTCTGGAGACCGCCCGGCAATCTTTGAAGCTGGGAGCCAGCGAGTACTGTGTCAAGCCGATAGACAAGGACGAACTGGAGGAAAAAGTGGCAACCGTGTTAAAAGACTAATGATTTGAGTTGGTTGCCAAATAAGCCAAGTAATGGAAGTAATCCTGAACGAACTTTCCTGAAACAGTATCGGCCAAAGAAAAGAACAAGGGGTTTTCTTCAAGAAAATACCCGGAAAATGCAAGGAAGATGTTTTTGGAGATGTCAAAAAGCACGTTATTTATCAGATCAAAATCAACCAAATTGTTGGGAACACCGTGCAACCTGCATCTTATGGGCCTGTATTCGTACAGGCTGCACCTTGACTCTCTATTTAACGGGCACAAAATGTTCTCCTTCGTGTAAGCATCAACCAGAGCGTTTTTGCCATCGTCACAATCGTCTCCTTTTTCACACAACCGACGTTTTATCTCTCTTGTCTTTTTGGATACTTCCACGGCTTTGTGGATGACTTCTTGCCTTACATCGCTTTTAAGGGTCTTGTTCATTTTGTTATTTATGTAAATGACCTCGATCAATTGCAAGTCGAAATATTGAAAGCAGCACTCATCTGTTTCAAACCCACACTTTGGGATATTTCCAAGCGTTTTGCTTGCTTTTTTGATATCTTCATCTATTTTTTGAACCAATGCCTCATATTCTGCAAAATATGCGCTTAAATCAACAACATTTCTGCTTTCAAGGGAAGGCTCTCGTATCTTTAAGGTGCCCGATTTCTTCCCATATTTTTTCAACAGCCTCCACTGACTGTAACCAGTCGGGCTTGCGCGAGTGTGTTTCATCCTTTTGGATGCAACCTTTAAGCCCAGCCCTCTCCTTAGCAAATAAGAGATCACAAAGGTCCCTGTTCTCCCGATGCCATGACGGCAGTGAATCAAGACCTTTTTGCCCAAATAGATAGCCTCATCCAGCCAGTCAAGGGCCTTTTCCATATCCTCCATGTTCGGTGCGCTCTCATCCGGAATGGGAAGATAGTAGACCTCAAAGCCTGTCTTTTCCTCAATCTCATGCAGATCGCAGAATTCTGCACAAAGGTTGACAATGGCATCAATCCCCTGTGTTCTTATAGATTCGAGTTCAGCATATGACATGGGCGCATAGCCAACGGCCAAATCTTTAGTTATCCATGTAAGTTGATATCCGGGCATATCCTATAGCTTTTCCACTTTTACTAGGGGAGAATCAAAGCGTTTACATCTAACAGGTAGTTTTTTCCGCGGAAGCGAAATGATATCGTCCACTCATAAAATCTTCAACAAAACTTTCCACCATTGACACATCCTTGAGGTACATATCCATCAGTCTCGTTGCGCCAAGAAGGCGTCCAATCATGTCCAATTTCTGTTCCATTGTCTTCCTGTCAGCCCCCTTCAGCTGGGCATCTACGAGATCACCCTTTTTATCCACCTCAAAACCAAGGCGTTGCAACACCTCTTCCAAGAAACTGGCCCTCAAAGACCTTCTGTAAAAATCGGCCCCTCCACCAGAGAACCTAAACAGAATGTAGTTGTCTTCTGATTGATCTCGACAGATTGTGTCCAGGATGACAAAATGATAGCCGAATCGCATGTTAAGATTAAGATAATCGCTCGACAGCACAGCATAGCTTGCAAGGAGTGGTGATTCCTTGCTTATGACTCCGCCGCTCATGACAATATTGTCAAACTCTGCCCAGTCAAAATGGGTAAACGCTGACCAGCGTATTTCAGGGTGATTCAGACCTTTCCATAGCGCCTTCATGGGGACGCTCACAATATTATCAATTCTTACCTCCTTCTCATCCGCCCGCTTTTTTTTCAATCCATCACCTACATCCATCAGATAAAACAGTACAGGTATCTCTGAAAGGAGCTTTTTGGCGCCCTTTATCTTACTTGAGCGCTTCTGTCCAATGGAAAACATCTCCTGCACAGCCTTTTCATGGCAGAACCTGATGATATCGTGAAGAGACCTGCATCCTTCTGGAGCAAAAGAGGAAGCCTTAGGATCAACAAGGTTCAAAGGTGAGATAAAGCTCATGATATATTTCAGCTTGCGGCTAAAGGGGCTGTCTGATATAAGGTTTCGTCGGGCACAGGGACTCGCCAGCATGGATTCAACGATCCCATCATAGACGACTTTGCCCTCTGCATACACGGTAACCTCTCTCCCCTGGGGCAAGTTGGCAGTGGCAACATTGGTGTTCACTAAAGTGGGAACACCAAATTCGCGTGCAACAGATGCAAAATGCCCAGCAGTGCTTCCCATATCGGTTACGACTGCGTTTAGCTTGTCCATCACCTTGACATAATGGGGTGAAGCATGCCTGGCCACCAGGACCGCACCTTCAGGAAGATCTTTGAGGTCGGATTCGCGGTCGATCTTGAAAACCTTCCCCGCTCCGATTCCAGAGCTAGCCCTTTCTCCACCTGAAACAAGTACGGGATTTTTGATGTTTTCAAACTTACATGTCAGGGCCCCATGGCCCGCTTCTTCGATCCTGAGGGGTCTTGATTGAAGGAGAAAAAGATGCCCTTTGTTATCCATACACCATTCAATATCCTGTGGTGCTTTGTAAAATCTTTCGAGTTTTATGCCCCACTCGGCCAGAATTAGCACAGGGGCATCTTCCAGTGAGGGGGAACACTTTTTGTCATCATGAACAGGAATAATTTCAGTTGCATTATTTTGGGAAAAAATCATCTGTTTGGATTTGACCCCTGTTTTTTTCTGGACAATCCTTGGCTTTTCCTCTTTTGCTACACTAATTACGTCGGGTGAGACCTCCCCGCCTACCAACAATTCTCCAAGGCCCCAAATGGCATGAATGGTCAAAGCTTTTGACTCTGGATCCTCAAGATCTTGAGTATACATCACCCCGCTTGCCTCTGGATCAATCATTTCAAGGGCTACAACGGCCATGGGCGTTTCAATATCCGAAAGTCCGTAGTTGATCCTGTAGTAAAGGGCCCTTGGCGTATATTTGCTAGCAATGACTTCTTTGTAAGCATCGAGGATACCGTCTTCTTTTACATTTAAAAGTGTACGATACTGTCCCGCAAATGACGACCGCATATCCTCACCTACGGCGCTACTACGCATGGCTATTCTCACATCCTTGCGAGTGGCCCCTTGAAGTTTCTCGAAGGCATCGAGGATGGCTTCTTCGATGCCTGGAGGAATCTGGGCGTTTATCATGATGTCCACTAACTCGTGGGAGACGGCATCTAAGGAAGCCGTAGAGTTGAGGTCGAGTTTGGAGAGCCGCTCATCGATTGATTTCCTGAGATTATTAAACTCAATAAAGTAATAGAAGGCATTGGTTGTAATAACAAACCCATTTGGTATGGGAAGCCGAAGATCTCTTTCAATGATAGCCAAGTTCAGAGCCTTCCCGCCCACCAACGTGTGGCTATCCGGAGATATCTCCTTCAGTGGAATGGTAAAGGGAGGCGAAAAATTAAACTCTGGTGGGGCAAGCATGAACCTTATATAAAAATCGAATTTCTTGAAATAGTCTCTCAAACCAGGATAACATGTAGGGCACATCTTGGAAATATTTTCTATCATGTTGGAAACACAACAGGAGAGCTTATCATATTTATCCTCAATTACCTTAAAGTCAACTTTGATCTGGTTATAATATATCTCCTCCAGTTCTGCCATCAGTTCATGGGCTCGCTTGTCATATCTTAACAGCGATTTAAATGCTTCGTATTTTTCCCTGAGGATAGTTCCCGGGGAAAATACTTGATAGGTCCAATGTTTAAACAAGCTCGTTATAAGCATAAGGGCATTCCCTTGAGACCATTTTTTTAGTATGATAACCCATCACGAAGAAAAAATCTACTCCCTCAGGACAATAGGTTCACCCCAGGCAGACGATCCACCCAATCGGTTAACCCCGAATTTCGCAAGTATTATGGCAGTAGCTGAGCAGGGTGGAATTGCTATAGAAGGGGCAGAGAGGAAAAGTATTTGGAAGTGATGGTCTCACCGGTTGCAGTTTTTGACCATAAAGGGAAAGTAAACTTCATCATAGGAACCATAAGAGATATCACCGCTCACGTTCAGCTGCGGGAAGAACATCGGGCAAGAGAAAAACTTCATGGGCTACGGCTCCAGCCATTTCCACCCAACAATTGAAGCTTCCTGCGGCTTGCTGCAGGGTTAGCGCTCCCTGTGCATTTTCAACCAATCGGCTCTACTATACCTTGAATTTTCCCACCAGATCCTTTAACTGTTCAGCTAGTTTTGATAATTCTTCTGCACTCAACTTGACCTGCGAACTGCTGTTGGACATTTCATTGGCTTCCTTGTGGACATCAGCAATGTCTTTGGCAATCTCTGCGGAAACCATAGAACTCTGCGCCACATTCTCATTGACTTCCTGAATCCCCTGGGATGCCTGGGTCACATTGCTTGCGATCTCTTTGGTTGTCGCAGATTGTTCCTCCACGGCCGCGGCAATGGTAGTCACGATTTCATTGACATCGTTGATTATCTTTGTGATTTGTTCAATTTCCGTTATCGTTCCCGCAGTCGAGCCCTGAATACCGTCAATCTTTTCTTTGATTTCCTGGGTTGCTTCAGCGGTCTGCATGGCCAGTTCCTTAATCTCGTTGGCCACTACGGCAAAGCCCTTGCCAGCCTCTCCGGCTCTGGCTGCCTCAATGGTGGCATTCAAGGCCAGAAGATTTGTCTGCTCAGAGATCTCGGTAATGGTTTCGGTGACCTCACCTATTTCCTGAGCAGCTTTTCCAAGTTCTTCGACCCTGTCGGAAGCGCGCTGGGACTGGGAAACGGCCTCACCTGTTATGGCGCGTGCCTTCTCGGAATTTTGTGCAATCTCGTTAACGGTGGCAGCTATCTCTTCAATCGTTGTTGCCACCATGTTCACATTGGTGGCAGCCTGTTCCATGGCAGTAGCAACAGAGTGCATGTTGGAACTCATCTCTTCACCTGCTGTGGCCACGATGTTCGATTTTGAGGACACGTTGTTGATCCCATCTGACATCTGCCCGGAAAGGTTGGAAAGGTTGCTGGAGGAGGTACTCAAGGTTTTGGCGTTTTCTGCAATATCTTTAATCATTCCTTGGAGCTTCTCGACAAATATGTTAAACCAATTTGATAGTTCTCCCACCTCATCCTTACTCTTAACCGCGAGGCGGGCAGTGAGATCACCTTCACCTTCAGCAACATCTTTAAGCATATCGATAGTGCCATTGATCGGCTTAGTTACAATATATGAAAGCGAGAAATAAATAGCCAGACAAAGTGCAACGACTCCCACTGCTGCATAAACAACAATCAGGTTTATAATGGATCTCAATGCCTCTTCCTTAGCCTTACTGGTATCCTGTATCATTTTATCAATGCGAGCAGACACCTCGTTTATATTGTTCTTAACAGAGGCAAAATCGAGACCCACCTCAACAAAACCAACCAACTCTTCCTCAAACAACACTTCTTGCTTGATGGTTTCGATACCACTTTGTTGACTCACCTGTTCAGTAATCGGTTTTTCATCCTTATCGTAAAAAGTAACGAATACAATGTCCTGGTCACGGCTCCCACTCTGGGCTAACCGGCCTAGGGTATCAAAGTCATAGCCAATAATTAAGCTTGATGCAGTCTGGGCCAACAAGGCTGTAATCGATTCACCCTTCTGAAAAAGGGCTTGCCGGAGCAACTTCTCTTCATTGGACTGCTCAGCTTTCAGCGACTTAATGAAGACATTGGCCTGCTTTGACTGATACTTATTGGCAGTTGTAACGGTCACAAAGGTAATAATCGCCAGCAAGACAATGATTACAAGGGAATTAATCAATATGAACTTACCCGCAATGCCTATTTTTGATAACATATTAATTTCCTCCAAAAACACCGTATCTAATGGTCTTAAGGCATTCTATCACGCTGTTATAATCGGCCGGTTGGGTCCAGCCCACGATCTTGGCGGTCTTGGCGGCCGTGGCATCTTTTGGCATGGCAATCAGCGCATCTGCCACCTTTTGGGCCAAGCCCTTATCTGTTTTAGCGCAGGCAGCCATGGGCCATTCAGGATATAAACGGGTACTGTGAACAAAAGGAAAATCGTCCTTGATCTGATGAATAATCCTGAAGTCACTCATCTTGATTTTACCTTCGTCCTGCATTCTCTCAAGGGTGTCGCTTCTTACCGTTCCTACATCAGCCGTGCCGTTTTTTACCGCCAGCACCACGTTGTCATGCTTCCCTCCCTCTAAGAAGGCAGCGCAGTCCGTCTTGGGCTCGATACCGTTTTCTAAGAGGAGACGCCAGGCCATGTGTGCACCTCCAAAAGACGAATACTTGACGCACATAAACTTCTTCCCTTTAATCCCGGCAAGGTCTTGAATCGGGCTGTCCTTGCGCGTCAAAATAACGCCACCAAATTCTTTCAACGCCTTGCCTTTTCTCGAATTAATAAGGGTTGCAATTGCATAAACATTGTGTTTTTTCTCCATCTCCACGTAAAATGCAGAGTTTGCCAGCATAAAGTCAATCCTTCCCTCTTTCACCGACGGTTCAATTGCAGTGAATTTAAGTGGGATAATAGTAAACTTTGTCCCCAGCTTCTCAGTCAAATAGGCACCGGTAGCACCCCATTTCTTCATACATTTGGGGGCGCCGCGTTTTGCCAGCACTCCAATTTTATAGTCCGCTTTTGCAAGAACGGAAAAAGAAAGACAAAAAACCACGGCCAGGCAAATAATATTCATAACATTAACTAGTTTCTTCATCGTGTTGCCCCCTTTCTTTATAGTAGTACACTAGTATTTGCGGACATAACCTCTTCACTGTGTGAATTTTAACACCATTTCCTATCTAGATTAACCATTTAATAGGCTGAATCGGTTGGGACCATAGAGGGGTCCATATGAAAAGCAAGGCCACAGAGATGAATGATTTGTCTGTTTTTTTGAACTGCAAAAACGAGCGCATTCCCCGCAGCTTGCCGCGTTATCCAGACAACGAATAGTAAGGGCGATTTAAAATTTGCATTTTGCGTCGAAGTTTAGCTGCCTTTTCAGATAGCCAAACTGTTACGTTTTTTTACTTTTGGCCACTTTAAAACAACTCGGACAATCACCTCTAGTATCCAGAGACCGAAGAGTAAAATATTATAAAAGTATAGATAAACCCAGGCCGCGCTGAGCTTCAATCCGGAGTCTGTCACCCATACGTATGGAGAGCCGGTTAGGGATTTCAGGTTTTCAGGAGTGAACAAGCTATACTGCAACCAGATGAGGAAAAAGAATAAAGGGAAGAGATAGGAGATGCCCATTTCGAAAAACTTATCAAGTATGATCTTTTCATAAACTTCATCAGCCGACTCATTGATTCCTTTTCTAAACCCTCTCCTCAATTTATCATCTTCAATATATTTAGTGTATTCCAGCGTGGAAAGCCTTTCCTTGAATTCTTGCAATAGCCTCTTTTCTTGTTTGGCCCTGAATCTTTTTGCAAGTATTCTGGACACAATAGCGCCAAAAACCGAGACAACTATGATCTGGGTGCGGGGCGGATATGCGCTAAGGGGTGAGATGAGAAGGTTAAGAAAGGCAGCAATCCAATAGAGGAAAGGGGCTAATAGATTATTGTACAGGAGATCAAAAAAGGCATTAAAGGCATCAACAATGTATTCCATGGCCAGCGTGTTCCGTGATTAAGGATGGTAGATGTAAAACTATAAGCCAATTATAGGCAAAAAGCGACAGCGACCGCAATTATTTTTTGTGGCCGCTGTCGCAAAATTCATGCCTTGTCCGCGTTTTATCTTATCTCAAAAACGGGATCACCTTAGTGTACTTCAGGAAGACGATAAAGAGGATAAGGGCCAGCGCCCGTTTCAAGAATACCTCCGGCAGCTTCTTCTGAATCTTTGGTCCGGTCTTGCCGCCAATAATCGCACCTGCTGCGATCAGGGCAGCCATGATCCAATCCGGCTGATAGCCGTTGATAATATATCTGGATATGCCGCCAAGAGATGTACCGAAGGTCCCACACAGCGATATCGGCACAGCCAAGTACATAGGATATCCCATAATAGTGGTCATAAAAGGCACCAGCATAAAGCCGCCGCCAACCCCAAAAGCAGACGCAATACACCCGATAATAATACCGCCAAAGAACAGGGCTAGCGGATTGGCCTTAAACGCCTCACCCCAGAAGGTAAAGTCGATCCTTGTAGCACTCCACCCTTTTTGAAGAATCACCTTGCCCAGCTCTGCAGCCCGGCCTTCCTCTTTGGCCTGCTTAATCTCTGCGTTAAACTTTTGAATAATCGCCTTAATCGCCTTCTTCTTCTCGATCGATCTTTTTGTTGATTCATACCAGAGCTTTGCAAACAGGATCAGGCAGAAGAACCCGAGGTAAAACTTGTAGGCCTTCATTGGCAGATATTTGGCAGAATATGTCGGGCCGATCCAAAATGCGCCGAGCAGGATGCCGCCCACAAAGAACAGGGCCACGGGCCAGGCCAACCTGCCCTCTTTAAAGTAGGTATAGACGCCCGTGATGGGTGAACAGAGGGTCAAAAACAGGTTTGTAGGCTTAACCGCATTTGCTGCATTTACACCCACCATGCCGTTTGTCCCGATAACAGTAATCTGAAAAGCTGCCGTAAAAAGACCGCCTGCAGCACCAACGATAACAAACATGCATCCGATCAAAAAGGCGCCAATGAGCACCACCAGAGGGTTCATATAGGTCCCACCGATCTTAAAAAAGAAGCCCCTCTTTTGCACATTTAACTTTTCAAGCTTCTCGCCGTTTACGTAAACAAGAAGTGGCGTGTTTGGAGGGATCCTTTTGCCCAGATTAAACGATGCCGTGTATTCGCCTGTGGCCTTATTCAAAGAAAGGCTTACTCCCTTATTCCAGCTTTTGCTCTCATCCCCACTCATAATCATGCGAGCGTTACCGCCGCCAATGGGCCTTTCTTTGGATATCGTATTGATTCCGAATTTCTTTTCATGTGTGAAGATCAAGAAATCCCACTGTTTTTTTGTGTTAATGGGACCGAGCATTTGTTTGGCATCTACAGGTATGTCTCCCCATTTCTTGATCTTGTTGACTTCCATATTCCAACTGAATGGCGGGAACCATTTGCCCTTCCGTACCACCTTTGGCGTGGCCAGTTTTTCAGGGGCACTGGTAATAACATAATAAATTGGTGGGATAGCCGTGTCGCCAAATTTTTTGGTAAGCTTTGCCTTTTCCTTGGATCCTATGGAATCTGCGGGCTTAAACATCTTCTCCGAGCACACGACCACAAAAAGATCTTGCCCGGGTGCGATATTGCCACTTATTTCGATTCGACTGCCAGCCTTTGGGTTTTTGGTGGACAGGGTGGCAGTCGCAGCCATACTGGATGTGGCTGCCATGAATGTCGTGGCAATAAATAAACACATAAACAGATACGTTTTTCTTAACATTTCGTTCCTCCTTAGCGTCTATTTTCGACAATGACTTGCTTAAAACATCCCTTGTATAATCGTTATCAATAAACGATTTGGTTAGCGTCACCCCCCCTTCCCTTTTAAAGTTATTTTATGTTCTCTTATTTATTATCGAAAATGATGATTTAATGGCCCTCCTTTTTGATATGATTCCTGCCCAACCTGTTAATATCATAACCCTTTTTTATCCAGTAAGTGCCAAGCCTCCCTGAAATGAGCATACTTGCTTTCGTTGGCACCTGCCGCAGGGGAGAGAAAAACACCGTATTTCGGCATGGCGTGGCGTGGTATAATATAATGGATGTTTTTTCCGCAAAGACAGATAAAAAAATCGCAGTCGGTGTTGGCGCTTTTTGCATTATTGAAACGAAAGTACTGTTTATTGCCTATGAAGGCAGGCTTTGAAGCACATCTGAATGCCAGCTTGTACCCATTTACAATAATCCTGTAGACGGGCCCTTCATGCATAATATGAGAATCAAGACCCATCGCTTTCATTTTCTTGCTTACCTTCATTAAGCGTTTCAGGCGCTTTGACATCATGGCGATTCGCTTTTCACGCCTCCTTATTTGCAGTTTTTTCTTGTAGGCTATCGTGTAAGGGTACCCGTAGATCTTCTGGTAAACAATCCGGGCGTTTTCCCTAGAGAACCCAAAATGTTTGGCTACATCGGACAGGGAGTTTCTCGGATCTTCTATCATCCTTTTGAACCTGTCGATCGACCCTGTGCCGTAGGTACGCTCGAAACGCCTGAAGAATCCATTGGCCTTTTGAATTCTAAAGGTTTTTCGTAAACGTCTGATGAATGCATTGCTCACCTTCAATGTGGTGGCGACCTCGTAGTCATAGAGATTTTCTACTTCTACTTTGTGTTTTATAAACTCGTATAGTCCTGGGCTATATCGATTTATTTCATGCACTTCTGGGTTGTCTCCTTTTCATTTTGAAAATACACAGCGGCCGCTAACCCCGCAGGTTCTGCCTGACGGCAGTGCTTCGCGGGCTGCAGGCAGCTTCAATCTAAGCCGTTAGAATTTTACGGATTTTTTGGTTTCTTAAGCTGCTGCCGTTGGGAAGGCTCCGGGTGGCCCTGTTGTGTTTCTGATATAACTTTTGAGGCTCAAACAGACAGTGCGGCTTTTGCGGTCAAACTTGACCAACCTCCACTTGAGCCTATTCAGGCCTATTCAGCAAGCGGCATGCCAAGAACGCCTGTTCTCTAGGACAAGGCATATGCAGGTTATAACAGATGGATTTTATTGCTGTTTTTTGCTTGGCAGGCGTGGTGTGGCTGAAACATATGGCGGAAAAGCGATAGGCAGGTGCCATTCAACAATAACACTTCGATGGGTGTATATGCCTAGTTTCAATGATTTTAATAGGTTGTCGTTCTAGCAGGCATTCATTGCGGTGCAAGTAATTTATTGCAGTTCAGCGAAAATCAATCGATTTAATCCCACATTTCTTCATGATTTGTTGCAAAGATTGCCGCTCAAGGCCACACTGTTGGGCGGCTTTGGTCACATTGCCGCTGGTTTGTCGAAGAGCATTGCTGATATAGTTTACATTAAACCGTTTTAAAACTCGCTGTTTCGCCTCACGATACGGAAGCGCACTAAGTTCATCTGTTGGGGAAGTCTGTGATTCTGTGAAGCGATGCCATCCTATGTCCTCTATTCGAATCCAGTCTTCCGGGGCCATTACTACAGCACCCTTAATCGTGTTTTTTAATTCCCTGACATTCCCTTCCCAGTTTCGTTCCAAGAACAACTGCATCAGATCCGAAGAGATCTGCTTTTTCTTCCTGTTGAACTTAGTGCAATATTTGTCCAAAAAGTGGTGCACCAAAAGGGGGATATCTTCTTTGCGTTCCCTCAATGGAGGCATTTCCACATTAACCACGTTCAATCGGTAGAAAAGGTCTTCCCGAAATTCGCGCGTATCCATCTTGGACCTTAAGTCGCTATTGGTAGAGGCAATCACCCTTACATCCACACAGATGGTCTTGGTCTGACCGAGTGGTTTCATTTCCTTGTCCTCAAGGACCTGGAGGAGTTTGGTTTGTATGGAGGGGCTGATGTCGCCGATTTCATCCAAATAGATGGTACCGCCATGGGCTTCTTCAAACAGGCCCTTCTTATCCTGAGTGGCGTGGGTGAAGGCGCCTTTTTTGTAGCCAAAAAGCTCGCTTTCCAATATATTTTCCGGGAGTGTGGGGCAACTTACTCGCACATAAGGTTTGGCGCTCCGATGACTCAAGGCATGGATGGCCTTGGCGGCCAAGTTCTTGCCGGTCCCTGACTCTCCGGTAATCAGCACGGTAACATCCGTTTTACTGAGCATCTGTATGGTGTCGTACACCTTTTGCATCCTTGGACTAACACCAATAAAATTTTGAAAGGTGTCCTCTTCCTTGATACGCTTTCGCAGGTTTAAGTTTTCGCGCAACAACCGGCTCCGCTCCAGAGCCTTTCGCAAAACGCGTATCAGGTCATCTTGATCAAAGGGCTTGGTAATAAAGTCATAGGCCCCTTTTTTAATCGACTCCACTGCAACCTCTATGACCCCATATGCTGTCATCATGACCACCGTAAGCCATGGATCAACCTGTTTGATCCGTTCAAGAAGCTCAATGCCGTCCATACCAGGCATGCGGATGTCCACAAGCGCCAGATCAAAAGGCTTCCGCTCAATGAGGCGAAAGGCCTCCTCACCACTTAAGGCGGTCTCGACATGGCAGTCAAGATCCTCTCCAATGGACCTCTTCAACAGGTTAAGCATATCTGCTTCGTCATCTACGACTAAGAGCTTTGCTTTCATGCTAATGAGCGACTCCATCTTCTTCAACTCGACACACAGGGAGAACAACCGTAAAAATTGCCCCCCTGCCCGGTTCACTGTGAACCAAGATGTCACCATTGTGCTCTTTAACGATCCCGTAGCTCACCGAAAGACCAAGGCCTGTTCCCTGGCCCGTTGGCTTCGTGGTAAAGAAGGGATCAAATATCTTGTCGATAATCTCTGGTGGAATCCCGGAGCCCGTATCCTCAACGATGATACGGACCTCCTCTTGTCCCCGAACAAACTTGGTGGAAATCGTGATATGACCTGAATCCGAAATAGCCTGATTGGCATTCATAAGAAGATTCATAAAAACCTGCTTGAGTTTATCGCTGTCCCCTCCAAAAGGTGGTATGGCCTCATCAAAGACGGTCTCAATCCGCACGTTGTCGAGTTCAAATTGATGCCTGACAACAGCAATGACCTCTTGAATCGTCTGGTTGATGTCTATCATGACCATCTTGGTTTCCGTTCTCCTGGCAAAGCTAATGAGGGCCTCCACGATTCTTTTGCAGTTGCGTCCATGCTTTTCGATCCTTTTCAAATCCTCATATTTCTCGGATCCTTCGGGCTCTCCGCGAATTAAAAGCTGGGTATAACCCAGAATCAAGCCCAGCGGGTTATTGATTTCGTGAGCCACACCAGCTGAAAGCTGTCCGATAGATGCCAGCTTATCCGCCTGTAACAATTGCCGCTTTATATTCCTTCGCTGCGTTATATCCTTAATAATCCCTTCGTAGCTGATAATCTGACCTGTTTCGTCCCTATGGGCCGTACTGCTAAACAGAACCTGAAGCTCACGACCATCCCTGGCCCTCAGGGTGCATTCCATGTCTTTGATGAACCCTTTGGAGGCAATTTCTTCAAACAAGGACTCGATACGCTCAGGTTCGACAAGGATATCACCTAAATTGACCGTTCCAAGGAATGCCTCCTTGGAATCATAGCCCAACAGGGCCAAGCCAGCTTGATTGATGTCCAAAAAATTGCCTTTGTTATCAGCTACAAAAATAAAGTCCATAGAACCTTCAAAGATACGTCGATATTTCCTCCCCGATTTTTCTATGGCTTCTTTTGATTCTTCCACTCGGGTTATGTGATCTTTGAGGGACTGTGTCATGGCATCAAAGGATTCGGCCAAATGCTGGATTTCATCCCCTGAGTTCCTCCTATAAACTCGACAGCTCCTACAGTTTTCAATCTTTTTTACATATTCACCATCAACACACTCTGGACACATCGTGCCAGCAACATACCAGCAACGCCTGTGCCTTTCACCATAGGCCGGACATGCCTCATTGTTGCAGTTCATGATTTCCCAACAGTTTTTTTTCAACAGGGGGGCTGCTTGGACATCTAAATTACCCCTTAATGCCTCTTCTGATGCCCAATGCAATTTCTTGATCCGTCTTGTGACCTGATCTGCAAAGCCTGCCCCGGCAAGACCTGCTATCAGTATCGATAATCCCATTAATACGAGAATCGTCGATAAGAGATCATTGATGGTCTCTTTAACTTTTGTCCTTGAAAGACCTATCCGTACGGTTCCAAGCCTATGATTCCCTACAAACACAGGCGCGGCAAAATCATAAATTAGATCTTTTCCTGTGTCCAAAAGCTTGATATTGTAGTCTTGACCTTCAGAAACCCTGTTTGCTGTCTTCAGTTCAACAGGAAACCCTCCCTCAAAGGTATGACTGAGGACTTCCCCGTTTTGATCAAGGGTAAATGCGTATGAAATATCATCGCTTGATCTAACCCCTTCATCAATCAAGTCTTTCATGCGAAGGAAATCCATGGCCAAGATTGGCTCCTCACTTCGTGCAGCAAGGTTTATAGCAATGGATATCCCTCTGTTTTTGAACTCTTTTGATAATACATCTGACACGATTGTGCTCACAGACAAGGCGATCAAAAACCCGGATAGTAGAACTATAGAGATAGTACCGACATAGACCTTGCCTCGAAAGCCAAATTTTATCTGAAATCGTCTCAAGGCTTACCCTTATTCATCCAAATCAATTCCGACCTTGGCTGCCAAGTCTCTGATGGAGTCGAACTCTAAATCTTCCGAGGGGACAACACCTATGATATCAGCCATATCGAGTATTTTTTTATGCTCGGGATTATCATAATCAAGACTCACCAATGCCTCTCTAATTTTGTCGACAATCTCTTGCTCAAGGCCTCGACGGGAGGCATATACCCACCCCGGATACCACTTGGTGTGGGCAATGACCCTGATCTGATTTATGTCGATCTTGTCAGCTACCACATTTAGCGTCCCTTCCCGAATAGAGCCTATGTCATATTTGCCCGCGTAGACGGCAAGGACGACCTTCTCCTGCTTGCCACCCGGCCCGGGAGCAAAGGCAATCTCTGCAAAGTCTTCTTTGCTAATGCCGTGGTCAATAAAATGCCCCAAGGCATAAAGATAACCTCCGGCAGATGAAGGATCGACGGCAACCCATCGCTTCCCTTTACAGTCTTCAAGCGTCCTGATCTTCTTGTTGTCAGCGCGGCATATGATTTGTCCTCTAAAGTTCTCCTTACCATACACTTCTACTGTGCGCGCAAACGCGCGCGCCCCGTAACGATGGGCAATCTTAACGTAAATAAAGGGATTAGAAAATGAAATGTCGATCTTTTCCTGTCCTACCATCCTCATGTGCTCATCAAAAGTATCTGGAAATACCTGCTTGATGTTAAGGCCGGTTTCCTTCTTGAGATACTCTACTAACAGGTAGTGCCTCTGATAGGAAACGGTATGGGAATATTGCGGCAGGTAGGCATAGGTAATGACGTCTTCTTCCTCTCTGATGCCAACTGCTTCTCGTTTGCTCAGGTCAATTTTTTGGGCTGGCTCTTCTTTGGAGCATGCCGCAAACAAACAGCTTAACGCAACAACCGCTACGAAGACCTTATTTTTAATAATTTGCATATATTATGTATCTCCTTCAGGCCATATTTAATCTTATTATCAATAAAGTGTCGCCAAAAGTCAAGGAGATTACCCCCGGGGTGCAAGTTTCTTATTGCACTGCAATTCCAGCAGCTTAATGTTGCACATCTAAATGATATCATTAAATAAATATCCCTTATTTTCCTTGCAGGTGACACCAAAACATGGCATTCACACGCCCCTGTTAGGGGTGTCTACCCAGAAACGCGATCAAGATTTTGCACCTAACTATGTGTAATTTTTATCATTCATGACAAATAAATCCTGCTGTAGGTATCTGGCACCCTTCTTGCTCACCACTTTCTGCCGGGTAGATTACTGATTTTTCCCCCTAAACTCTTCCTTCCATCCCTTGTGGGATAAGGGATTGAGAAAAACAGATCCCTTATCCCGCATAAGGAAACTTCCCCGATCAAGTCACGAATTGATTGGGTTAATGAAATAGATAAGCCTAAACAGATCTCAGAGGAGGAATGTGCCATGAAAAAGGTCGTGTATACGCTTTGCTTTATGTGTTCGATTCGATGCCCCATAAAGGTCGTTGTGGAAGACGATGAAATTGTAAGCATAGAGGGCAATCCCTATGTAGGGGCCATGAAGGGGGGGGTATGCCCCAAGGGCGCAGCGGCCACCGGGCTGCTTAACGACACAGAAAGGCTACAGGCTCCGATGATCAGAACCGGTCCACGCGGTTCGGGCCAGTGGAAGAGGGTGAGCTGGGATGAGGCCCTTGATTACACGGCCGAGAAATGCAAGGAAATTTTTTCAAAATACGGAAGCAAATCCGCTGTCTGGTGTGAAAGGACCAATTTCATTACAGACCTGAGCAAGACCTTTACAAAGGCTATAGGAACCCCCAATTATTTTACCCATGACGCTTTATGTAAGGGGTCGGTCAACACGGCGTGCAGATCCCTTTTCGGGTACACCGACGCCCAGATCAGTGTTGACTATGGAAACACCAAACACATTGTGCTCTATGGCCGCAATATCTTTGAGGCCATAGAAGTAAAGGCGGTTAATAACCTGCTCGACGCCATGGGAAAGGGGGCCAAGCTGACCTATGTGGATCCACGGGTTACGATCACAGCCGCAAAGTCCACCCGTTACCTGATGATTCGGCCAGGAACCGACCTTGCCCTCAATTATGCCCTGATGAACGTCATTATCAAGGAGCGCCTCTTTGACGCGGAATATGTGGATCGGTGGGTCGATGGTTTCGAGAAGCTCCGTACCTTTGTCGATCGTTACACCCCGGAGTGGGCAGAAGAGGAAACCGGTATCCCGGCCAATGAAATTGTTGCACTGGCGCAGGAACTAGGCGAGGCCAAACCGTCTGTTATCTTTCACTATGGTTACAGGGGCGCGAATCACCCTAATGAGATCTATTTTAGGCGTTCGCTCTTGATCTTAAACGCCCTTATGGGGAGTATTGAGGCAAAGGGCGGCATCTTCTTCAAGAAGGGCCCCAAGGATGCCGGTCATAAGGCTGGATTGCGCAACTATTCAAGCCAGAAGTTTCCCAAGATGGAGGATACCCGTAGGTTCGACGGTTGCGGGCAGGATAAGTACCCTATTGCGGATCCAGCTCACGGCGTTGGGGGCATGTTCCCCTTGGCTGTACTAAATGAGGACCCCTATCCCATCAAGGTCCTTTTCGCCTTCCGTTTTGACCCCTTGTACTCGATCCCCGACCTTAACCAAAACCTCAAGGCCCTTGAAAAACTGGACCTCATTGTCAGTATTGATATCAACTGGGGCGGAATCACCTGGATGAGCGATGTGGTTTTGCCAGAGTCCACATTCTTGGAACGGTCAGATCCTATCAAGATGTTCCCGGGCCTGAAACCGGCTCCCTACCGGCGGGTGCAGTGCGTGACGCCTCGGTATGACACGAAGCCGGGGTGGTGGATTGTAAAGGCCCTGGCTGAAAGGCTGGGAGCGGGTGAATATTTCCCCTATGAATCCATCGAGGATATTTGGAATTATCAACTGGCTGATCTGGGACTCAAACCAGAGGATTTTGAAGCAAAGGGATTTGTTGAGCTGAGCGACAAACCCATATGGTGGGACCGAAAAGACGGCCTCAAGTTCAAGCCCCCTTCGGGCAAGATTGAGTTTGTTTCAAGCTTGATGGAGGAACACGGCTTTCCCTCTTTTCCTCCCTATGAAAAGCTGGAAACCCCTGAGAGTACTTTCCGGCTTATGGTTGGCCGCTGTGCGGCCCACACCCATGTCGCTACCCAGAACAACCCTTACTTGAACGAACTCGTATCCGAAAACGTGCTCTGGATCAACAACAAGAAAGCCGAAGCTTTGGGGATTAAGAACAACGAGATGGTAGAGGTAAGTTCAAAGGTGGGTAAAGGAACATTAAGGGCCTTTGTCACCGATCTGATTCATCCTGAAGCGGTCTTTATACTCCATGGTTTTGGTCACCAGGAGGCCGGATGCACCAGGAGCTACAAGCGGGGTGTGGCCGATACATTGCTTCAGGAACACATCATGGATACCATAGGCGGAAGTCCGGCCCTTGATCACACCCTGGTGAGCGTGAAAAAGGCGTGATGGTTTAGTGCTCCATGCGTACACAAAGGACGCTCAGGAAGAAAGCCCGATTCACATGAAAAACATATTCTGAGGAGGTAAGGATATGGGAGCTTATTGTATTTCTACGGATCCACAGCGATGCATTGCCTGTCACGCCTGTGAGGTACACTGCAAGGCCAAGAACAATGTCCCCCAGGGCGCAAGCCTGGGAAAGATCGTCATACTCGGGCCGAAACTGGTAAATGGCGTACCAAGGATGTCGGCCCTGTTTCTTCCTTGCTTTCACTGTGAGGACGCCTGGTGCATAGGTGCCTGCCCGACCGAGGCCATCCGAAGGAGAGCCAAAGACGGCATCGTGTACATCGTGGCCGATCTATGTGCGGGCTGCAAAGCGTGCATCACGGCCTGTCCCTGGAATATTCCCCAGTGGAATCCCCAAACAGGCAAAGCCATCAAATGCGATCTTTGTATGGATAGGATCGATGAGGGACTGGAACCGGCCTGTGTAGCGGCCTGCACCACCAACGCCTTGCGTTTTGGCAAACCGGGCGAGCTTTCCCAGGAGACAAGGGAGGCATACGGTCAGGCTGTGCTATCAAAGGGCTTTGCAGGGTAGAGTGCCTATACGTGTGCTATGACCCCATCTTTACAAGGGAGAGTTTATGGCTGCTGAGACATTGGCGACATTCCCAAAAGGGGGCATCCACCCCAAAGAATCCAAGGAACTGACCGAAAAGCTTCCTGTGGAGGTCATGCCGCCTCCCTCGCAAGTGCGCCTATTTTTGAAGCAACACGCAGGAGCGCCCTGCCGAGTTTCGGTCAAGAAAAGGGTCATGACGACGCCTTCAGAGGAGCGTCTTTTTTTGAAGCGACATGCAGGGGATCTCTACCAGCTTTTGGTCAAGAAAAAGGACAAGGTCTTCGAGGGGGATCTAGTCGGATCCGTTGAGAAGGGCCTGGGTGCAAACCTCCATGCCAGTTTGAGCGGTACGCTGGAGGGTGTTGAGAATGTCCAGCATCCCATGGTGGGAAAGGCGCCTGCCCTGGTAATTTCTGCGGATCCAGAGGCGGAGCCAAGGTCGTATTCTTCGGTAGACTGGAAGAAGTTTTCCAGAGAAGAGCTTATTGCCAGGATCAAAGATGCTGGAATCGTTGGGTTGGGCGGTGCCGGGTTCCCTGCTCATGCTAAACTTACCCTTGGGCCAGATGTCAAGGTCGATACCCTGATATTGAATGGAGCGGAGTGTGAGCCATATCTGACCAGTGATCACCGCATCATGGTCGAACATCCCCATGATATTATCGAAGGGGCCAAGATCATTTTGAAGATTCTTGGCATCGACTATTGCGCCATTGGCATTGAGAACAACAAGCCCGATGCCATAGAGGCTTTAAATCGGGCCATTGCTCAAGACACGTCGAAAAATGGTTACAAAATTGCTGTAAAGCCCCTTAAAGTCAAATATCCTCAGGGGTCTGCAGACCAGATCATGCAGAGTCTAACCGGCCGGGTGCGGCCTGCAGGTGCGCGCTCCTCAGCAATTGGTATCATTGTTCAAAACGTATACACCACAAAGGCGATTTACGATGCGGTCGCTTTTGGTAAACCATTTTACGAAAGAGTGGTCACCATTGCTGGCAAGGGGATCAAGCGGCCAGCAAATCTCATGGTGAAGGTGGGAACAAGCCTTGCCGATATCGTGGACTATTTAGGGGGAACCACGCCAGACCTTGTCAAGGTAGTCATCGGCGGCCCAATGATGGGATTTTCGGTCTCCACCTTCGATATCCCCATAACCAAGACCACCTCGGGGGTGCTTTTCCTCACAAAAGATGAGGTCGACACCGAGTCTTATTATCCTTGTATTCGATGCGGATTTTGCCTTGAGGCCTGTCCCATGGGGCTTGAGCCAAACAATATTGGCATCTATGTGGAGGCAGGACGTGGTGCCGAGACAGAACAATTTGGCATTGATGATTGTTTTGAGTGTGGCTCGTGCGCCTTTGTGTGCCCCGCAAAGAGGCCTTTGGTGCAATTTATAAGGCTGGCCAAGATGAAGATCAGGGAATCCAAAAAGAAATAACGTAATCGTTTAGCATCTGGGGTAAGGACAACCACTTCTCCTCAGCATCCAATGTCTTTAGTCGCTGGGCTGTTATCCTTGCTGGAAATGGGACTGGATGCCTACGTTCAGCGGTATTCCTTACTCCCTGAAGAGCTATGAAATAACAAGAGGACCAGGATGGTGGAAACACAAACTGAAACAACCGCTATAACAGAAGTAGAGAAGCCAGCTCGCTTGTTTGTGTCGGTTTCGCCGCATGTCAAAAGCGCGGAAACCATTAACAAGATCATGTGGACGGTTGTGGCCTGCTTGATGCCGCCGCTTATTTTGTCTGTTTTCATCTTTGGTTTCCAAACGCTAATCATCACTGTCATCAGTGTGGCAAGCTGCGTTGCAACCGAGGCGATATCTCAGAAGCTTTTGCATCGTCCTGTTACAGTCAAAGATGGCAGCGCAGTGATTACAGGGGTCCTGCTGGCCTACATCATCCCGCCTGGCGTGCCCTACTGGATGCCTATCCTGGGTGCGGTCATGGCCATCTTTGTGACAAAGGTTCTCATGGGTGGCATTGGATTTAACATATTCAATCCTGCCCTTATTGGTCGGGCCTTTCTGGTTGCCACATATCCGGTGGCCATGACGTCGGCCTGGCTCCTACCCATTCGGGACGCCTCGATTTTCAAATACATGGGAACCGGGGTTGATGCCATCACGACCGCCACGCCGCTTTATGTCCTAAAGCATTACGGCATTGGGGCGGTGATTGAAAAATTTGGGTCATTGGCTTCTATCTACGGCAATTTCTTTATTGGTTGGAGACCCGGCTGTATTGGTGAGACTTCCGCCTTTTTGCTTATTATTGGCGGACTTTTTCTGATTTATAAGAAATACATCACCTGGCATATCCCGGTATCAGTCATTGTGTCTGTTGGTTTTTTTACCTGGGTTTTCGGCGGTGAAAAACTCTTTACAGGCAACCCCTTGTTGGCTGTGCTGTCAGGAGGCGTGATACTGGGAGCCTTTTTCATGGCCACCGATTACGTCACATCTCCCAACCAGAAGGCAGGCCAATTATTCTTTGGAGCCGGGATCGGCGCCCTGACCGTTCTGATCCGGTTGAAGGGAGGCTATCCGGAAGGGGTTTGTTATGCCATCTTGCTGATGAACACCCTGACGCCTGCCATAGACCAATGGTTTAAACCCAGACGTTTTGCCCCGCAACCACAAGAAGGTGCTCAAAAATGAAGCAGATCCTACGAATTACCATAGGCCTGACCATTTCTTGTCTGATTGCTGGTTCAATCATGGGGCTGGTCTTTACCATAACTGCCAAAGCTAAGAAGCACAACGAACATCTAAATGTGCAGGAGACCATGCTTGCTTTGCTGGGATACACCAAGGCCAATCCCGCTCCTTCAGACCTTAGGTTTCATAGCGTATACCGCTATATTATTGAAGATGGAGAGGCGAAGTACATCGGATACATGGTCCCCGTAAAAAAGGGGGCTACAGAGGGTTACGAGTTGGTGGTGATTAACCTGGCAGGGAAATTCGTAGAGAAGCTTGAGGTGCCCATCTCACCCGAAGCAGCTATTGAAGAAGGAGAACGTGAGACGGCCTTGAAAACAGTGCTAAGGCATCCAAAGACCTTTACCTACGCTGATACCACGATCATTGCCAGGCTGGGGGATAAGCAATTGGCCTACCTGCTTCCTGGTGAATTTCCTGGTTTCAAGACATTCATCTCGGTCATGTTGGCCTTGGATCCAAACTTCAAAATCCTTGGCCTGGAGATCATGGAACACGAGGAAGACCCAGGGCTGGGTGCTGAGATCGAACAGGAATATTTTAAGAATCAGTTTAAAGGAAAGTCCTTTGAGAAGGTGAAGAGGCTCAAAGTTATCAAGGAACCCCTCCCGGATAAGTATAAAAGATACCTGGAGACAAAGAAATGGAAAAAAGGCATGTTTTCCGAACAAGAGATTGAAAGCATACGGAGCAAATATCAAGACCATGATATCTATGCCCTAACCGGGGCGACCATCTCCAGTAGGTCGGTGACAAATGGTGTTAAAAATATCATAAAAAAGTTTGCATACCGCATGGGTAAGCTGAACAAGGTGATCGCAAGTCAACATATTGCAGTAACCTTTTAGTATAAAGGTTTCACTGTCCGGGGTGACTCACGCCTCTGCGAACCGAAAGGCCTATCAGTTTTGACCGGCTTGCTCCCCGGACGCCAAAGCACTGCCGTAAGGCAGGGCCCCTGTGCAGAAACACAGGGAGGCTTCACAACGTAGACTTCGTGCAGGGAGAAAGAGATTGGCACCTACAACTAAGACGAACAAAGAACTGTTTGTTAACGGCATCCTAAATGAGAACCCGATCTTCCGTTTGGCCCTTTCGATGTGCCCGGCTGTGGGGATCAGCACAAGCGTTATGAACGGCCTCCTCCTTGGGATCGCCGTCCTTTTCGTACAGGTTTTTTCGAGTTGTACCATCGCACTCATTAAGGATTACATTCACCCCCGTATCCGGATCCCCACTTATACGCTGACCATCGCCACATGGGTCACGGTGATCGACCTGGTTTTGGCCGCCTATGTCCCGGTGGCATATAAGGCCATGGGTATCTTTGTAAAGTTAATCGTAGCCTTTGCGATTATTACCATGCGTTTGGAGATGTTTGCCTGCAAGAATACGGTCACCGCCTCCTTCTGGGACGGTCTTGGCATGGGACTCGGGTTTATGTTTGCGATGATGACCCTCGGTTTTGTCCGGGAGCTTTTGGGGATGGGCACGCTCTTAGGGTATGATATCCTCGGTTTCCGACCGCTCCTTTTCTTTGCCCTCCCGGCCGCAGGGTTCTTTTTGGTTGGCCTCATGATGGCGATGTTCAACTATATAGAAGTCGTTTATAACCGAAGGAAAAAAGGGTTATGAGAATGGATAGACGGCATCATATACTGGTGTGTACGTTCTTTATATGGGTACTCCTTTTAACCGGATGTGCAACAGAACATCGTTTTGTCAAAAAGGTCGCGTTCAAGGACAAAAACAAGGTTGTGATGACCTTTGCAGGGCCTGTAGATGAGACCTGGGCAAAAGATGTGGCCAACTATTCGGTTTACGAAAAACAAGACCCGGACATCCTGTTGAAAATTACCGACATCGCCCTGAGCCCTGATAAGAGAACGGTAACCCTGACCTTTGAAGATGCTCTGAACCAGGACCAAGCCCATATCTTAACCGTCACAGAAATGATGTCTGCAGGAAGGTCCCAGGGGACAGCGATCCTAACGGTGAAGAAGCTCTATTTTGGGTATCTCTTTTCTATTCTAATCGGGGCAATGATCATTAATAACTTTGTCTTTACCAAGTATCTAGGCCTTTGCGTGTTTTTCGGCACTTCTCAGAAGAAGACAACGGCTGTCGGAATGGGCATAACCTTTACGATTGTTATTGTCTTTGCCTCCATGATGTCGTGGTTTCTCTACCAGTTTGTCCTGAAACCCTACCACCTCGACTTCTTACAGGTGGTTGTCTTTATCGGACTGGTTTCCCTTTCAGTCCAGGCGGTGGATACCATCTTAAGGAAGGTCAACCCTGCCTTATTTAAGGCGTTTGGAGTGTACCTTGTCCTTGTCATTGCAAACTGCATCATCATAGCGGTTCCCCTGATACTGGCAGACAACGAATACAATGCATGGGAGAGCTTAATGCTTTCCCTCGGAGCCGGGACAGGATTTTTGATCGCACTGTTTTTGATGTCCTCTGTACGGGAAAAGCTGGAACTGGCTAATGTGCCGCCCACGTTCAGAGGGCTGCCCATTGCTTTTGTCGTGGCAGGGCTTTTCGCCCTGGCCTTTCTGGGCTTTTCAGGCATGTCGATTTTCTGATTAAACAAGGAAGGGAACGTATATGGATCCAGCATTAGTCAAATTAGCCCTTGGTGGCTTGACCGTCCTCGGCGTTATCGGCCTGTTCTTTGGTATTGGGCTTGCCCTGGCCGCCCATAAATTTGCGGTGGAAATTAATCCCAAGATTGAAGAGGTGAAGGAGACCCTGGCCGGGGCGCAATGAGGCGGGTGCGGCTTCCCCGGGTGTGAAGCATACGCCGAAGCTGTGGTGACCGAACCAGATGTTCCACCAAATCTCTGTTTTCCTGGCAAAAAGGAAGTGGCTGATGCCGTGGCTGAAATTACGGGAAAGAAACCAGGCGCCGTCGAGGACCTCGTAGCCGCTGTCCACTGCTCCAGGGTCCAGGGACACGTACACAAAAAATATAACTATATCGGCTATGGGGCGTGCTCTGGAGCGGATCTGGCCTTTGCCGGTCCCATGGAGTGCCAGTACGGCTGCGTTGGATTTGGGGAATGTGCCAAAGCTTGTCCCTTTGACGCGATCACCATGGTGGACAATTTCCCGGTTATCACGAAAGATCTCTGTGTAGGCTGCGGCATATGTGTCAAGACCTGCCCTAAAGGGATTATCAGCTTGGTCCCCAGGAACGCCCGGGTACTGATCCGGTGCAGCACCAAGGATAGCCGTAAAGTCACGCGAACCATCTGCGAGAACGGGTGTATTCATTGTGGGGCCTGCATCAGGGAATGCCCGGCCAATGCGATCTCTGAGGTGGATGGTGTGGTAACCATCGACCAGAACAAATGCATGGAATACGGACCTGCTTGCAAGGAAATCTGTATAGAGGCCTGCGATATAATCCATGTCGTGCAACCATTCCACCTTGAGGAAAGGATGGAAAAGGCAAAAGAAGCCGTAGCTTCTTAAAAGTGGGGTAATCGTTCAGTATCTGGGGTAAGGAATCCGCCTGCAGCAGACCCGCCGGCATCCAATGCCTTTCGTAAGAGGTATGCTGTTATCCTTGTCAGCAGTATTCCTTACCTCCTGAACAGTTACGAAGTGGGGGATAATCTATGTATGCTCAAGAAGAAAACCATCGAACCATGGACCGAAGAACCTTTCTGAAATACTCAGGCATTCTTGGTATGGGATTTGCCTTTGGTGGCTTGATGCCGGTTTCAGAGAGTGTGGCCTTCAACAGAAAACTGTATAAAGTAACCAGGGCGCGGCTTTCCATGGGGACCTTTGCAGCGATTACCGTGATGCACCCCTCAAAGGCCGAGGCCGAAGAGGTGATCGGGATGGCCTTTGAAGAGATGGATCGGGTTGCCCGGTTGGTGAATCGTTACCAGTCAGCTTCGGCCATTGGAATGCTCAACCGGGACGGCTATATCTCCGACCTTCCCCTGGAAGTGTCAGAGGTCATTGCCCGTTCGCTCTATTTTCATAAGGCCAGCAACGGTGCCTTTGACATCACCGTAAAGCCGCTGGTTGATTTCTATAAGGCGCACTTTGCGACTCATCAGGCCCCTCCGTCCGAGGCCGAATTAGCCAAGGTCCTTGACCTGGTAGATGCCAGTCAGATCCGGTTCGATGGGCATACCATTCGGTTTGCCAAAGACGGAATGGGTGTTACCTTAGATGGAATCGCCAAGGGGTACATCATTGATTGTGGAGCCAAGGTGATCGAACGACATGGAATGAAACATGCGTTGATTAATGCTGGCGGGGATATTCGAGCCATTGGCGGTAAGGATAGCAGGATCCCGTGGAAGGTGGCGATTCAAAATCCCGATAAGGAAGGCCCCTATGTTGACACCATCACCATGGTGAATGGCGCCATTGCCACTTCCGGTAACTACGAGGTCTATTTTGATCAGGAAAAGCTATACCATCATATTGTAAACCCGGAAACAGGCCGTTCGCCGCTTGAAAGCACCAGTGTGACCGTCCTGGCTGGTAATACGATGGATGCCGATGCCCTTTCCACAACAGGTTTTGTTTTAGGGCCCTTAGCGGGCAAGAAATTTATAGAAAATGTGCCAGGGACTGAATGTCTGATCTTGAGTTCCACCGGGGCAAGAGTTATGTCGAACGGGTGGCCTTCGGCTTAATGTGCTCAAATATGCTTATTGCAGGCGGGGTCCTTGTTGTCATCGTGGTGGCATGGTTTCTTGTTTATTACTGGCTGAATCCCCATTTAGAAAAGGCCGACGGGAAAGCGTGTGTGACAGGAAGGTGTGGAGACACCATGGAGATCCGCCTGACATTTGCCGGAAATCGCGTCGCAGAGACCTCTTACCAGACCAATGGATGCGTTTATAGTCTAAACTGTGTTTGTGCTGCCGCAGATCTTGCCAAGGGGAAAACCCCGGATGAGATCCTGGCCATTGACGCTGATCTTATCCAGGCATCCATGGGTGGTCTTCCCAGAGACCATATGGATTGTGCTAGCCTGGCTGCTGAGACCTTACAGGCGGCCCTGGACGATTATATGAGGAATCGAGGATCTCATCAAGCGCACGGGTAGGCACTGAATGGACAACGATTACTGTTATCGCAGTTCCCTTGTCCATTGTTGAACGGCGTGGTTCAGGAGTTCATAGAAACGCGGAGAACCCCCCAGGCCCTTACGACCAAACAGAAAATTGATCTCTGAAAGAAGTGGTTCTGGCTCCGGTTGATTCCGGTCAAACAACACATCAAAGGCGGCCAAATTGATGCCTGTCTTTGAGCACAAATCCTGCACACACTTTATTCCCTTGTTTTTTAGTTCAGGATCCAGGTCATAATTGATCACTGCACCCCTGCCCACATTATTTCGAAACTCCCCCGGCTTGTGCTGACACCGCCAGTAGGCCTTCGTGATCCTGCCAATAACCACCACCCGCAGGTCCCTTCCGCGGTGAGGGACAAAAGTCTGGGCGATGAAACGCTTGGTCGCATGCAGGGACTCATCGGCCAGGATCTTAAGCCGCCTTATGAGGTCATGCTCGTTTCTTATAAGGAAAACCGCCCAGCCGCCGCCACCCCGGTCTCCTTTTAACACAAAGGGGAACGACATGAGTGGCTCATGATTCTTGAAATGGCGAATCTTAAAGTCTTCTACTGATTCGTAGCAGGTGGTTTTAGGATGGGGGGCATTGAATGTCCGCAAGAGCTGAATATTGCCGTATTTTCCTTCAAAACCAAATCGGTAGGTATAATCAGGGAAAAGATTGGCACAATGGGTTCGACAGAATGCGTATTGGTGGGCCTTAATGCTTTGTGTGACCACAATGGCGCGGGCTGAGCCAATCAGCCTGATCTCTTTGTCCGAAAAGGACCCTTTTAAGGTCAGCCGGAGATTCACATCTCCTTTGACACGCGGATGGAACGACAGGATCATGCGTTATGTCTAAAGCACGTGTGCACTCCATGTCAATCCTCGATGTTGGTTGGCTGTTGTCAGTTGTAACCAGGCTATTGCCCAGATAGCTATACATTCAGCCTTCAAAGAGTAAAAGACCATTAAACATTTGTATTGTCGCGATTTGAGCAGCAGCCCGTAAATAGTTAATTCTATCTATATGTTTTAAACGGGAAGGAACGATATGAGGCCGCCTGTATCTCTGTTGGTATCTATCTGAATGAACGACGTTTAGGATTTCGGCAATGAAACCATCCTGGCAGAACAAGTATCAACGGACACGACCGAAACAAGGGGCTATCAACCTCAGAACCCGGTAGGGAATGTCTTAATCTCTCGATAGGTGAAAACTGGACCGTGCATACAAGTGAATTTGCTTCCTATGCTGCAATGGCCGCATTTGCCAACGCCACATTTCATATTTCTCTCAAGGGTGGTGATAATATCCTCTTCAGCAAATCCCATCTTTAGCAGATCGAAAACCACATAAGAAATGATAGCCGGATGGCCGCATATGATCGCCTTTGTGTTTGAAGGAGATATTGTAGCCTTTTCCAGCAAACGTGTCACCGGACCAACCTCTCCTTTCCATGTTGGATTGTCCCGGTACACGGTGGTTGTTACCTGAACATCTTCTTCTTTGTCCCAGGCAGCCAAATCGTCCTTAAAGACAATATCCTGAGGGGTTCTTGCCCCGTAAAGGATGGTGACCCCTCCGAACTGCGATCGCTTGGAAAGGACATATTGGATGAGAGAGCGCAAGGGGGCTAGTCCGATCCCGCCTCCAACGAACAAAAGGTCGTGGCCGCAAAGCTGTTCCAGAGGAAAGCCATTGCCATACGGCCCCCGTAAACCAACTTCGTCCCCCTCGGTGTAGCGATGTATCTCTCCAGTCAAAAGGCCCATTTTTTTTATACTCAACTGCAAGCCTTTGGAAAACGTGGGGGATGAACATATGGAGATAGGCGCCTCGCCACAATTGAATACAGAGACCAAAACAAATTGGCCTGGTCGAAAAGTAAAGCGATTTTGTATTTCTTGGTCTTTGAAACCAAGCGTAAAGGTCTTGATATCCCCGGTTTCTTCCTTCACCCCATGAACGGAGACAGGATAGGGTTGATAAATATTGGGCACCATCTTCCGTACTAATGTCTGAGCCCTATCTTCCAAATAGACCTCCTCTGTAATAGCGAAACCGCTATCCCTCGGTTCCCGCTGTCTCCGGGATCCTCAGTTGACAACCAAGGGCGAGGGCAATCTCTTTCGTTGTGGTCAATCCGTCTTCTATGAGCTGTATGCCAAGTGGCTTACCGGTGTCAGCCTGTTTCTCAAGGGCGACCTTGAGTTCTTCACGGCTTATAAGTCCAGCCTGGACAAGAATTTCTCCTAACCTCAAAGAGGCTTCTTGAGATGCTTTTTTACCTCGCTCACAAACCATTTTGATAAAGTGAATCATATCAACACGGCCAAAGCATATTTCCATACACCGACCGCATCCCACGCAGCTGGGACGATGGTATTTCTCTATGGCAAAAGGGAGTTTGTGATAAAAGCGCCTTCGAATCCGACGGCTTCTTTCCTGGCGTGGATTGTAACCGCCCGCAAGTCGGGTAAATCCGGCCAAGGTACACGCATCGTGCATTCTGACCCTTTCCCCTTGAGTTTCTGACACGGGCCGGTCTACAATATTAAAGCAGTAACACGTGGGGCATACATAGGCACACCCCCCGCACCCCTGGCAACGGTTCCCGAGTTCCTCCCACAGGGCGTCGTCCACCTCATGATTGATGAGTCGGGAGGTTGCCATATCAAGATCAACGGTCTGCCCAAATTTGCTCTCCGCTTCCAGGACGATCTCATACTGTTCGTCCCGATCTTTTTGGGTTGCCGAGGTGAAAAAATAGTCCCATTTGTCAACCAACTCTCTGCCCCTGGGCCGTCCGACTTCGACAAAAAATCGGTCCCCCAGGTCTGTGAGCTGCAGATCGTATCCTTGCGTCAGAAAAGGTCCGCTTTTTGCGCTTTTGCAAAAGCAGTTCAGCATCGGTTCATGGCACCCAATATTGATCAATATGGTGTTACTTCGTCTGTTTAAATAGTATCGGTCTTTAAAGTTTTCCTGGAATACCACGTCAAGGAACAGAATGGCCCACAAATCGCAGGAACGCAGACCAAATAAGACCCTTGACACATCAGGAAGAACTTCCTCAAACCGATATTGTTTCCCTTCACGCTGGTAGTTAAACAGTGTCTCGGTGGGAGGTAAAAAGAAATCCTTGGGAGGCATGGCCGGTCTGCTTTCCAGGTCAAGAGAGACATCATCCACAGAGGAGATGACTTCAAAGAGCGTATCCCCATATGAATTTTTTATCGGCGCGATCAGTTCACGTTCTTTTGCGATCTTGCGCAAAAAGCCTGTAAGGTGTTCCTTGTTTAGAATGAGCTCGTTTGGCATCACTGCACCTTTTCCAACCGTACCGCGCATACCTTAAATTCCGGGATCTTGGCCTCTGGATCGCAGTGACCATGGGTGAGGATATTGGCCGGAGCCTCTGTGAAGTGAAAAGGGATATAGACCGTTTTTTCTGGAACATCGTCTGTAAGGCGTGCCTTGACTGTAATTTCTCCGCGCCTTGAAACGACCCGAACCGGTTTCCTGTTTGCCACCCCCAAGCGCTTTGCATCCTGTGGATTGATCTCAACAAATGCCTCTGGCCGTTCTCTGGAAAGGGCCGTAATCCGCCTGCTCATACTTCCCGTATGCCAATGTTCGGAGATCCGTCCTGTGGTTAGATAAAACGGATACGCCTCATCCGGCATTTCTGCAGGAGGACGATATAGAGTACATTCAAAGCGTCCCTTCCCGCGTACAAATGAACCCTTGTGCAAAAAGGGCGTTCCCGGATGGTCTCGGTTCGGGCACGGCCAAAACAACCCCCACCCCTGTTCCAGCCGATCGTAATATACGCCGCCGTAAATGGGGGTCAGCATGGCGATCTCTTCCATAATCTCTGCCGGGGATTCGTAAGCCATGGGGTAATTCATCCGAGAGGCCAGTTCGCATATGATCTGCCAGTCTGGCCTGCTTGCACCAATAGGAGACACTGCCTTTCGAACTCTTTGAATACGGCGTTCAGTACTGGTGACGGTTCCGTTCTTTTCAGCAAACGAAGCCGCAGGCAGTACCACGTCTGCCAACGCTGCAGTCTCTGTCAGGAAGATATCTGATACTGCCATAAATTCCAATACTTGTAAGGCGGCACGTGTTGCTTTAAGATCAGGGTGGCTGAGTGCCGGATTTTCTCCCATAACAAACATCGCCCGAATTTTTTTATTCCCTGTTCCATGAAACATATCAATCTCAGTCAGACCGGGGGCTGTTGGCAGATCAGTCTTCCATACGCGTTCAAACTTTTTTCTGATGCCCTCGTCTGCAACATTTTGATAGCCTGACAACATTCCGGGAAGTGCCCCCATGTCACAGGCCCCTTGGACATTGTTCTGGCCGCGGAGCGGTCCGACCCCGGTATACTTTTGTTCCACATGCCCGGTCAACATGGCCAGGTTGGCAATGGATTGCACATTATCCGTTCCAGAGATGTGTTGCGTAATCCCCATAGAATAAATGATCATGGCCCGCTTGACACCGGCATACACCCGTGCTGCCATCCGGAGATCTTCCAGGGGGATCCCGCTGATGGCTTCCACCTGCTCGAGGTCAAAGTTTTTCAGCATCTCGCTGAATGCCCTGAAATTTTCAGTGCGCATCTTGATAAAGGCATCGTCAAGGAGCCCCTCCTCCAGGATGATTTTCGTCATGCCGTTTAGCCATATCACGTCAGTCCCCAGGCGTGGCTGCAGATAGATATGGGCGAATCTGCTCAACGGAATACGTCGCGGGTCCACCACAATCAGCTTGGCCCCTCTTGCCAGGGCATCAAAGATAAACCGTGCTATCTGGGGATGCTGCTCGGTCGTATTGGAGCCGGTCACCAAGATGACCTCGGCGCTGGCAAGCTCTGATATGGCGTTTGTCATCGCCCCGGAACCAAAGGCATTGCTTAGCCCAATGACACTTGGAGAATGACATAGCCGGGCACAGTGGTCCACATTGTTGGTCTTCAGCACGGCCCGCGCAAATTTCATTAGAAGATAGTTCTCCTCATTGGTACACTTGGCAGAAGAGAGTACCCCCAATGATTGGGGGCCATATTTGTCCTTGACCTCGGCCAGCCTTTGTGCAACCAAGTTCAGCGCTTTTTCCCAATCCGCCTCTACAAGGTGGCCCCTTCTTCGAATCAATGGATATCGGAGACGGTCCTTGTGATGGACAAACTCAAAGCTGTTCCATCCCTTGAGACACAGGTTTCCCCGGGTAATGGGATGTTCTCTGCTGGGGGTCACCCCAATGACCTTTCCAGCTTCGACCTGAAGATATAAGTTGCACCCGCAGGCGCAAAAACAGCAGGTCGTCAAAACCTTGGGCATGATTGACCGCCTTGTACTAAGGAGAGCATCATATTGTTTGCAACAAATAATCCAAAGGTGTTTCAATGTACGGCTGCTTGGGTAACAGCCTGTTTCGATGTAAACGATTTGATGCTCCCCTTAGTCATTTGTATCAACGAACAGAGAGCACTATAAGCCTGATTTATGCGTTAGAGACCTCTGTGGGTTGAGGAGGGGGCTTTTCCTCTGGGCTACGGGTTCACAATGGCCTGGTCCTGTGCCCAGATCACCAGACCTGTGGTATACGGGGTTTCCATCTTTTGACGACTCGGCATGACCCTGATAGTAAACCCGTATTTGCCTGTCTCGGTACATGGTATCTCGCCCTCAAAATGATGGTTGCCATTGCCGTCAGAATCCACAGCTTTCATCTGGATAGTCTCTCTTTCCGTGAACTCATCCTTAAAGCTCAATGGTCCGAAATAGATATCCACATCCACGTCTTCAGGTTTAAGCTCATTGAGAAAGATATCGGTCCCGATTTTGAGGTAACCCGACACCGGCACAGGTGTGCCTCCGTGCACATGGATACGATTGATCCGAATCTGGTCCCAGTTGGTCAAGATTTTTTGTCGCCACTGGGCCAGCTCGTTGGCACCCTTCATGTCGTCTCTTGAAAGCTCATTGTATCGCCTTGAGGCACTGATGTAGCATTGATTGGTGTAGTCCTGTAGCATCCGGTGGCAGTTAAAAATCGGGCAAAGATAACACATGGCTGCCTTCATCTTTTCCAGCCAACCACGGGGCAGATTATCCAAGCCTCGGTCATAAAACAGCGGTACGATCTCTCGTTCTAAGAGATTGTAAATGTCTCGGCTTTCCACCTCGTCTTGCAAGTGATGATCTTCATAGGTCTCACCCCGACCAATGGCCCATCCATAACTTGGGTCATAACCTTCATCCCACCATCCATCCAGGGTGCTTAAGTTTAACACGCCGTTAGGGATGGCCTTCATGCCGCTGGTACCGCACGCTTCCAGGGGCCTCCGGGGGGTGTTGATCCACACATCGCAGCCCTGAAGCATCATGCGTGCCACCCTGATATTGTAGTCCTGGATGAATACAAACCGATGGCGAACCTCTTCCAGATTGGCAAAATGGATAATCCTTCTAATAAGCTCCTTGGCTGGGGCATCCTGGGGATGGGCCTTACCTGCTATAATAATCTGGATGGGACGTTCGGGATGGGTCAGCAATTTAACAAGCCGATCCTGGTCCTGCAGGATAAGGGTTGCGCGTTTATAGTTGGCAAAGCGACGGCCGAATCCGATGGTGAGAATTTCCGGATTGAGCACCTGGGCGGCAGTCTCAAGCTCTTGGGCTGATGCGCCATGGCTTTTAAGCTGGGTCTGCAGCCTTCGTCTTGCAAAGGCGACGAGGCGTTCCCGCCGCCTTTCATGGGTCCGCCATAGTTCTGAATCTGGGATTTGTTTCACCTGTTTCCACACCTTCTGGCTGTCCGGATCTTCGATCCAGTTTGGCCCCAGATAACGATCAAAGAGTTCTGCCATGTCTTTCGAAATCCACGATGGGATGTGAATCCCGTTGGTTATAGGGTAGATAGGGATATCTTCCATAGGATTCTTGGGCCAGATTTTGTGCCACATGTTGCGGGAAACGCTGGCATGTAATCGGCTTACCCCATTCGAATGGGCAGACAGCCTTAAGGCCAGCACTGTCATAGAAAAAGTCTCCTGGTCGTTTCCAGGCTCCTGGCGGCCAAATCCCAAAAAAACCTTAAAAGCAATGCCGAGAGACTGCACATAATCTTCGAAATATGTGTGCATAAGGTCTGGTGAAAACATGTCGTTTCCCGCTGGCACAGGTGTGTGGGTCGTAAAGGTATTGGTGGCGACCACGAATTCCCTTGCAGCATCAAAGGACAGGCTATGCTCATTTTTGAGGATGCGGATTCGTTCCAAGGCAGAAAAGGCAGAGTGGCCTTCATTCATGTGGTATGCTGAGGCTTCTACGCCGAGGGCCCGGAGTGCGCGGACGCCACCAATGCCCAGGACGATCTCTTGCCTGAGTCGCATATCCCAGTCTCCGCCATAAAGCCGCGAGGTGATGTAACGATGCTCAGGCGAGTTTTCCTTGATATTCGTGTCGAGCAAGTACAGGGGAACACGCCCTACCATGAGGCGCCATATCTGAATTTTGACGGGTTCGCCCTGTATAGATACCTCCACCATGACCGGTTGGCCATTTTCATCTGTCATAAGACTGGCCGGCATGGTGGAAATATCGTTCTCAGGATAGGCTTCCTGCTGCCACCCGTCGGCATTCAAGTACTGCTGAAAATAGCCTTCGTGGTAAAAAAGGCCGACACCTACGGCGGGAAAATTCAAGTCGCTGGCAGATTTCAGGTAGTCACCCGCAAGGACGCCCAGTCCTCCAGAATAAATAGGCAAACACTCGGCCAGGCCGAACTCTGCCGAAAAATAGGCAACACCGAATCGAGCCAGATCCCGGGCTTCAGGGATCGGAGAGGGTTGAACGGAAAGGTACTGTTCCAACTGTTCATAAACCCGGTCCATCTGAGCCAAAAAGCCTGCATCTTCTGCCAGCTGCTCCAAGCGCTTTTGGCTGATGGCCCCCAGCATATAGACGGGATTATGTTTTGAAGACTCCCAGAGCTCAGCGTCCATCCGGCTGAACAGGTAGCCGATGTCATGGTGCCAACTAAACCATAAATTGTAGGCGAGCCTTTCCAGGGGCTTTAGCCTGTCTGGCAGCTTCGCAAGGACGTTATACTTATATATGGCCTTCATGACCGACCTTCTTTATTCACGAGTTCAGCTATCTTGGCCTTCAGCTCTAAGAGGTCATAGGACTTGACCACGTAACAGTCAGCAGCAACGGATTTAATGTCCTCACTGTATGAGTCGTAGGCCGTGTTGAGAATAATCGGCAGAGTTGGGTTGGCATTCCGTACTTCCTGAAGCAGGTCCAGCCCATTGCAATCCTCCATACGGATGTCCAAAACCACAGCAGATGGCCGGGTAGAGGCAATGAGTTCCAGTACATCTTTACATTGGCCAGTTGTGATGACCTCGTAACCTTCCTCTTCCAGTTCTTCTTTACAAAGGGCCCTGATGCTTTTTTCGTCATCAACGACCAATATCTTTGCCATGAGTCCTCCCTTTTTTTACCCCTATTAGAGGTTCCTTATTAAGCGTTGTATCGCATTGCGTCACAATGTTCCTCTTGAGCTTCTAATGGGGCTGACTGGTTGCCAGAAGCACCCCTTCTATAAAAAGATCGAGGTTTCCATCCAGAACAGCATTGACGTTTCCTATCTCAAGATTGATTCGATGGTCTTTCACCATCTGATAAGGGTGCAGGGTATAGGACCTGATCTGGCTCCCCCAGGCAATCTCTTCTTTGCTTTCATAAAGCGCTTGCTTTTCATTCGCCCTTTTCGATTGTTCGTATTCATACAGCCGGGACCTCAAGACCTTCATGGCAATTGCCTTGTTTCGGTGTTGTGAAGATTCCTGCTGACACTGAACCACGATCCCTGTTGGCAGATGTGTGAGGCGGACGGCTGAACTGGTCTTATTGACGTGCTGGCCGCCTGCACCGCTGGAACGGAAGGTCTCAATGCGAAGGTCCTTTTCGTCAATGTCTATGACAACCTCCTCGTTGACTTCCGGAGACACAGAGACCGACGCAAAGGAGGTGTGTCGACGATTACTGGCATCGAACGGGGACAGACGCACAAGGCGATGGATCCCGGTCTCACCTTTCAAATAACCATAAGCATAGGGGCCACTGGCGATAAAAGTGACACTCTTGATCCCAGCTTCTTCACCGGGCTGGAAGTCCACTACGCTGGTTTTGTAGTTTTTGCGCTCAGCCCAGCGCACGTACATGCGGAAGAGCATCTCAGCCCAGTCCTGAGCTTCAGTCCCTCCTGCGCCGGCGTTAATCGAGACAATGGCATTTTTGTCATCGTCCTTGCCACTTAGCATCCGCGCCATAGCCATTTGATTCATGGCATCTTCCAGCGCCTGAAGTGTTTCAGAGACTTCCTGGATAGTCGCTTCGTCAGCCTCTTCTATGGCAAGGTCTAAAAGGACCCCAGCATCCTCGAGTTCATGGTGAAGCTTTTGCCAGGCATTAATTGTATCGGAAAGGGTCGTTCTTTCTTTCAGGATTTCTTTTGTTTCCTCTGGAACATTCCAAAAGCCTTTTTTAGATATAATCGCCTCGATTTCGTTAAGCCGTTTTTGCTTTCCATCTATGTCAAAGATAACCCCTGAGTTGTTCTAGTTGATTGTGAAGAGATTGGATCCTGCTTTTTAATTCAAGTGACATGACAGTGCCTCCTTGGTTATATAATTTATGTTGTTGGTCTTCATTCAGTCTCCCAATTTCGGATGTAATTCTATAACTGATTAAGAAATAATTAAGTCAGTTGACCGTTGTTATTAGTCAACTGTGGCCATATTTTCAATTAGTTAGTAAAGTCCAGTTCGATAAATTAAGCGTTGATTTGGGACTCTCTCACCATTGGATGCATGCACATATCATACCATCCTATATGGCCATCAAAGTATCTAACGGGACGAGATATCATTGCCCTATTTTTTTTGCTATCTATCTAAATTAACCGATTTTGAGATCACACCAACGCACGCCTGACAACGATCAACCAGCACTACCCAAGAAACAACCTGTGCCGAAAAGCGCCTATGCACATGGCTAAACCCATTAAAATGCAGCCTATAGCAAAAAAGTCGCCGTGGCGAGCATAGAAGCTCTTGTGGTTCATCATAGGGAGCGAACGGATTCGAATCGCCTCTTGAAACAGGGGCGTTTTGTCCAGGAGCCTGCCTACAGGATCGACAAAGGCGCTAATACCGGTATTGGCTGCTCTGGCTACGGCTAAGTGGTTTTCAACTGCCCGAAACACGACCATCGAAAGATGCTGGTAAGGGGCACTTGAGGTCCCGAACCACGCATCGTTTGTAATATTGATCAAGAGTTGAGCACCGTTTTGAACCATTGAACGGGCAAGCTCCGGAAAGATTACCTCAAAACAGATCAGGACGCCGATCTTTTTATGCTCCCACAATAGGACTTGGCCCTTGTTGCCTGGTTCGAAATCCCCTGCAGCCTCAACCATCTTTCCCAGGAAGGGAAAGTAGCGCTTGAGAGGGACATATTCACCATAGGGCACTAGGTGTGCCTTGTCATACTTGCCCACAACTTTGCCAAAGGGGTCAACCAGATAGGCGCTGTTATAATAGTGGATTCCTTGACCGGTTTTTTGAAAAGAAGGACTTCCAAGGACAAAATAGACCCTGCTGGTGCGGACCAACTCCAGCGCCTCTCTTGTGAGATCCTCATCGTGTAAAAAGTAAAATGGAAGCGCTGTCTCTGGCCAGGCGATAAGATCCGGGTCGGCCTTCAAGGCAGCAGCAGACAAGATGCCGTAGCGTCGGAGGGTCTCATATTGAAAGGCGGGAAGCCACTTTTCGGACTGGTCAATATTCCCTTGTACCAAGGCAATCGTGCGTTTGGGCGCGGCCTCGGCAGCCCTGTCAATCTTTTCTATACGCCAGGTGCCGTATGTCAAAACACCAGCGATCACCAGGGCGACGCCAAGGATCGGCTTCCAGGCAAAAGTCCTGTTCTTTGAGATGGTCTCCCAGACTTCAAAGAGCGCAGCATTGACGGCCATAATCAGGGCCGATACGCCATATGTACCTAATATATCTGAAATCTGGATCAGGTTCAACCGATTATATTGCGAGTGACCCAGGTTTTCCCATGGAAAGCCAGACAGGAAGAATCCCCTCACATATTCGAGGGCAACCCAGAAAAAGGGTGCAGTCAAATAACAGGGGAAGGATCTTGCCCCAAGCTGGCTTATAACGATTGCAAAAAGTCCTGGATATAGACTGAGGTAGACCACAAGCAGCATGAATATCAGTGCGCACAGGACGCTCGGCAGTTGACCATAATGGTGTATGACGCCGGCAACCCAGTACAAAAGCGTCGTGTAATGCACCATGCCAGCGAGGAATCCCAGCTTAAAACTGGTTTTGGGAGGCGTATCCTTTATGGAAAAGAAAAACGGAACAAAGGCAACCCAGGCAAGGAATCCCCAATCAATTTTTGGAAACGAGGCAGTCAGCAACAGGCCGCTTGTCGCTACCATTGCAGCGTCAGACAAGCTTATTCCGCATACCTTACCTTTCAACAGTCTGTTGTCCAAATCACAACAATTCAAGTTTCAGTCCTCTTTTGGTATTTGCTTTCCTCATGCCAGGTGCACGGCTGTTTGAGCAACAGCCTCTCAGAATGAACCCTCTTTATATTTTTGGCTCCTCATGAGAATCTGTGCTGACATTGTGGCAGTTGGAGTTTACCGAGGCCATGGATTATATCCAGAGAGAAGGTCTTTTCACTTCTGTATCCTCGGGCTCTATGGCTGATCGTCTT